>NZ_MKKF01000008.1:0-63622 GCF_001942435.1 Serinicoccus sp. CNJ-927
CTGTGCCCAGCGCCGGGGGTGTAGACCGTCCCCTCCATGAGTTCATCCTCACTTATCCAGTGTCAGTTGACTAAATCAACATACATGGTGGCGCGAGCCCTTGCACCAGGCCCGCCGCCTGGCCACCGCATGGATGTTGTCCCGGTGGGTTGCCGTGACGTTCACCAGTTCGGGGGCGCTTGGGGGCGCAGCGTCACTGCAGGTCGCAGGCCCGCGACCGGCACGCTCCTGCCACCTCAGCCGCCCTCTCTGGGTGCGTGGGGGACGTCGCGGGGGATGCCTGGGCGGTGTCGTCGAGCCGTGTCCGCTCGACGAAAGGGGATGGCGATGAGGGTCGCCGCGCAATTGGGTCTGCATGACCCGCACACCAGCTCGCTGCTCACTCGGGCCCGGGACCGGTGGTCGTCCTGGGGGGAGTGCGACCCGCGGCTGGACGTGTGTCCTGACCCGCTGGAGCTGCCGGAGATCTTCACCGGGTGGAGTCCGGGGCAGAAGGATGACGTCCTGCAAGGGCTCGCGTCGCTGGCCTCACCCACCGGAGGGGACGACATCGCCGCCGCTGGACTGCTGGCCTGGCTTCTGATCCCGGGGGCCGCCCGGCTCGCCGCCACCCTGAGCCACCTGAGCCGACGGATCGATGAGGTGGTCGCCGCTCAGCTGTGGATCGAGTGCCGGTCCTGGAACGGTGGCCCGAAGGTCGCCGCGAACACGCTGATGCGTGCCCGAGGCGGGGTGCTGCGAGACCTCGGGATCCGAGAGGATCCGGCCTGGTCGGTGACGTCCCTGTGGGACGACCAGGCTGAGCAGACCTGCGCCGAGACCATCCCATCACCACGGGTCGACGCGACGGCCGAGGTCCTGCTGCGGGAGGTGCTGCAGGAGGCGATCGGTAGCGACGTCATCACCGGGGACCAACGCGACCTGCTGCTGCAGCTGGCCCAGACCGCTGACGAGCGGGACGTACGACGCGCGGGGCGCGGGAACGCGGGGCTGCTGGCCGAGCAGGTCCTCCTCGACGTCGGCCGCGGGCAGGGGATGCACCGGTCCTCGGTCCGGCGGCACGCTGCCCGGTCGCTGAGTCTGCTGCGCGAGCACGCCCGGAGGGCGGGGTTCGAGGCGACCGCCTGAACGCCAGCGGACACGACACCACTTGAGGGGACGTGACAGTGAGCGCCCACACCAGACCGAGCCTGGACGAGCTGCAGCAGGCGTACCGTGCCGCGGCGCGCGGAGACTTCCGCGCCGCGGCGCCTGCCCCAGCCCGGGTCGGTTCCACGTGGGAACCGACCGAGCCGGTGGTCCTGGTAGCCGGTTGCCACGGCGGTGCGGGGGCCTCGATCCTGGCGGCCGCGATCGCCACCGCGCACCAGGGAGCTCCCGGGTCGTGGAGTGCCGCGGCGCCGCGTCCGCGTTCTGTGCCGCCGCCACGGCGGAACTGGGTCAGAGCGCCTCCGGGTGGGTCGCCGGCGCACGGGGTCCCGTGCGCCTGGAACGGGCCAGCGGGCTACCGCTGACCCCTGGAGAGGTGAGTGTCCCCGACCCTGCCCCGGACTCCACCAACCTAACCGTGCTCGACCTCAGCTGGGACCCGCGCGTCCTGGCCCGAGCCGCCGGGTGGCTTTCTACCGCACTGTTCACTGCGCCGGCGCCGGTCCTGGTCGCCACAGCCACGGTCCCCGGTGTGCGCCACCTGGAGGCGGTGCTGCACGTGCTGCCCGAGGAGGCCACCCCCGTGGCGATCTTCCGGGTAGGCCACCGGCAGCGTCGCTGGCCCACGACCGTCCACCAGCAGACCGGTCCCCGGACACGGGCCCTGCACGACGCCGGACGGCTCCTGCAGTTCCCGACCGAGCCGCAGCTCGCTGTCACCGGCCTCAACACCGGCCCACTCTCGAGGACAGTCGTGGCCGCTGCCGCCGAAGTCCTGGATCTGGCCCACCCAGATGCACACCACACGACCACACCCACCACCAAGGAGATGAACCGATGAACAGGGTCTGCCCCCGCGTCCCCCCGGGCGCCCAGGAGTTCTACAACGAAATCATGGGCTACGCCGTCTGGATGGTCGGCGCCGTCTTCGCCGGCGCGCTGCTCATCAGCATCGGGCTGATCGTCGCCGGCAAGTTCTTCCACATCCGGATGCTCTCCATGGCAGGGGGCGCGGGGATCCTGGTCACCTTCGGCACCCTGCTGCTCTACCTGATCCTGCCCGGCATCATGCGCGCCATGTACGGCGCCGGGTGCTTCTGATCTCGTGGGAGACACCCAGCCGTGGAGCCGCCCCAAGATCGTGGCCATCCTGCTCGCCGCGGTGACCTTCGCGCTGACCCTCACCGGTGGAGCGGTCGCCGCGGTCGTGATGGCCCTGTCACCGGCCGGCGGCTCCCACACCGAGCGCGACACGGGCCCCTCGACGGCTGACACCGAGCCGGGTGGGTCGACCAGGGACCAGATCGCCGCGGCGCCCATGCTCAAGGTCGGGGGCGCAGAGGCGACCGGGGGCACACCCTCGACCGCGCTCACCGAGACGATCGAGATACCCAACCCGACCACTACCGGCCCGGCCAGGGTCGCCACCGGCTACCCGCACACCCCCGAAGGCGCTACCGGGCAGCTCGGCGCAATCCTGAGCGAGGTCGTCCAGACGATGTCGATCCCCCGCGCCCACGAGGTCCATGACGCATGGACCGAAACCGGCGCCGGACCGGCCCGCGAGTGGGGCATGACCAAGAACGTGTCCGAGTTCCTCTCCAGCGCCGGCCTGCCCGGCCAGGAGGCTGGGACCCAGGCACGGATCGAGGTCACACCCGCCGCCGCCCAGGTCAAGGGCGTCGACGGGCCGGACTGGGTGGTGGCCTGCGTCCTGCTGGACATCACCGCTTCCATCGACCGCACCGTCGATGTCGCCTACGGCCACTGCGAACGGATGACGTGGGAGCAGGGCCGGTGGGTCATCGCCGCCGGGGACCCACCAGCACCGGCTCCCTCGACCTGGCCCGGCACCGATCTCGCCGCTGACGCCGGCTGGTTGACCTGGCACCCGGCAGCACCGTGAGTACAGCAGAGGAGTCGACATGTGGGGCGTGATCCCGGACCCATTCGAGATCCTCGGGGCGGGCGCGGCCAAGCTGATGGCCGAGGGCTGGACGATGATCATGCTGTCCCTGTGGGGCGCCGGCCTGTGGCTGACCAGGGTCGTGCTGCAGTTCGTGGAGATCATCACCACCCCGGATCTGTCCACGGACGGTCCCGCCAGGGTGATCTACCAGTACATGTTCGGGATCGCGATCTGCCTGTTCATGCTGCTGCTGCTCTGCCAACTGGGTCTCGCGCTGATCCGCCGCGATGGCGCCACTCTGGGCCGTGCCGTGTGGGGCGCGGTCCAGTTCCAGTTCGCCGGGATCATGTGGGTCACCTGGTGCGTGGTCGTCTTTGCCGGTGCCGGTGGCCTGGCCCGCATCTTTCTGCAGACCCTGCTGCAGGTGGACTCCTGGGCGGGCTTCCAACCGTTCGGGGCGTTCGAGGCCAGCGACGTTACCGACGCCGTGGTCGCCACCGTCATCGGGGTGATGGGGATCTTCCTGGTCATCTCCGCGTTCGCGCACGTCGTCATCCTGCTGGTCTCCTCTACCACCGCCCTGGTGATCGCCGTGACCGGGATCGTGTCCGCGGCCGGGCTGCCGTTCGAGGCGACCCGACGCTGGTTCTGGATGAGCTTCCGCTGGTTCCACGCCGCCGCATTCACCCCCGTCATCCTCGTGCTCGTCCTCGGCCTGGGCACCCAGTTCACCCAGGGCGTGGTGATCGAGGGTTCAGAGAAGATCACCCAGGACGTCGCCGGTGCCGTCATCGGCATCGTGCTCCTGTGCATCTCCTGCTTCGCGCCGCTCGGGCTGTTCAAGTTGCTCGCGTTCGTCGACCCCGGGACGAACTCCGGTGCCGCGCTGCGGGCCGGGATGAACGCCTCCGGCGGTCTGCAAGGCCTCCTGCAGGGCGGGAAGGGCACCGGGTCAGGGTCCGCGTCCGAGGTTGACGGTCAAGGCCGCTCGAGCGCGGAACGATCGGGGGAGGCTGACACCAGCAACAGGCTGGCCCAGCAAGGCTCCCAGGCCACCGGCCAGGCCCTCGGGGCGATCCCCGCGATCGGTGGGGCTGCAGCAGGGATCCTCGGTGCGATGCGCACCATCGGCTCCCAGGGTGCGGTCGTCGGCGCCGACATCGCCAACCAGGCCGGTATCGGTCACAACACCTACGTCCCGGACTACCGCGACAACCCCAACACCAGCGGGAATCGCAACCAGCAGGCGCACAAGCAGCCCGACGTCAACGGCACCAACCCCGACGGCCCCACACCCTCGCCCTCGAGAGTTGAGGGCGACCAGACGCCTCCCACACCCGCTCCCCGCGTGCCTGCCCCCGCAGGGGCACCATCGGCCGGCAGTGCCGGCGCGGCGCCGCTGGCGCCAGCAGCACCGGTGCGGCTGGGGGAGGGGCGGCTGGGGGAGGGGCGGCAGCCGGAGCGGCGGCCGCCAGCGTGCCCCCCGTCATCCCCTGACCCCTGAAAGGACCGCCACATGACGATCTACTCCGACTACACGCCGCGTCGGGTGGGCTGGTTCCTCGGGATCTCCGGGTGGCAGCTCGGGACCATCGCGCTCACCTTCCTGCCGGTCGCGGCGACCGCGTCGGCCGGCAGATGGGCCAGCGCGGCGGTGCTCACCCTCGGGTGGCTGGTGCTGGTCTTCCTCGTCGTCGTCCCCGTCCGAGGCAGGTCCGCGACCGGTTGGGCGTGGAGTACGGTCAGGGTCGCCGCCGGCTCTCTGGCTGGGTGGACCCGGTTCCGGGCACGAGCGGCGACCGGTCAGGCTAGAGATCTCTCAGAGGTGGACCTGCCCGGAGTGCTCGCCGGGTTGGCCATCCACGAGGGTCCCCCGCAGGGCCCGGAGTTCGCGCGGCCTGCCCTCATCCAGCACCGCAGCCTGCGCACGTGGACCCAGACCGCGTCTCTGGAACACCCGGGTATCGACATGGCCGAGGCCGGTGAACGGGACCTGCTCGGCCGCGGGCTGGGCACGTTGCTCGACGCCGCCGAGGCGACCGAGCTGATCGACACTGTCATCCTCATGGTCCGATCCATCCCCGAGGACGGCACCGAACGGGCCGAGTGGGTACGACGGCACCGGACCGGCCACGCGTCACCGGTCGTCAGTGGCATCAACGCCGCCTTGGACGAGATGAGCACCCGTATCAACACTCGCAGCGAGGCCTTCTTCTCCTTCGTGGTCCCCGAGGCCCGCCTGGGCCGGGCCGGCCGGGAGTTCGGTGGCGGTATCGACGGCCGAGCCCGGGTCATCCAGAGCGCCGCGGCCGAGATGGAGGCGCAGCTCACCGGCGGCCTGGGCGCCACCAGGGCGACCTGGCTCACCAGCCCGCAGCTGGCCGCGGTCACCCGCACCGGGTTCGCGCCCGGCGATCGGGCCAGCATCGTTGAAGCCGTGCTCGCTCACGACAAGGACGCTGGCGTCAACGCCGACGTGCCGTGGGCGATGGCAGGCCCGTCCGGGGCCGACCCCGCCCCCCGCCACTACAGCCACGACGCCTGGAACTCCGCGTCGGTCACCCTCCGGCTACCCGACAAGGGCGCCGCCATGGGCGCCCTGCGAGCCGTGCTCACTCCCGGACTGCCGGGGGAGCGACGCAGCCTGGTTGTGGTTTTCCCCGTCGTCCCCAGGGGCCGGGCGGTCCGGCAGTCGGAGAAAACCGCAGAAAGCGCCAACCTGGCCGAGGACATGCGGGCCAAGGTGGGCATGCGTACCGGGGCCTCCATCCGCGGCAAGGCCGACAAGGCGCGACGGGTCGACGCCAAGCTCGCTGCCGGTAACTCACTTACCTACCCGTACGCGGTGGCCACGGTCACCGCACCCAAGACGGCCCGCATCAGTGAGTGTCGGCGCCGCCTGGAGTCCTCGGTCCGCAAGGCCGGCTTCGCTCCGCTACCGCTGGACATGGCGCACGACGTTGCCTTCGCCTCCAGCTGTGTCCCCCTCGGGGTGGACCTGACCCGGCCGGGCCAGTCATGAGGCAGCGCCTCGGGCGGCCGAGCCGCCGCTCCGGCCGCGGCGTCGCAGGCCTGCTCGCCGACTTCGGGCACGACCTGCCCACAGTCCCCGAATCACCAGTCCGGCCCAAGGACCGGCTCGCCTGGTCCAGTGCGGCCATCGCCGGGCCGCGACGCCGCAGCCGCGGCTGGGCCGCCGCCACCGCACCGGTGTCCGCGTGGCGGATGACCTCGGAGCAGGCAGCCGCGCTGTGGCCGCTCATCACCGGCCCCGGCCTTCCGGCCACAGGGGCATTCATCGGCATGGACGTCCTATCCGGCGCGGCGCACTACTGCGACCCACACGGGTGGACCCTCAACCCCGATGTCCCGGTGACCAACCCGAACATCATGGTCTTCGGCAAGCCAGGCACCGGAAAATCGGCCACGGTGAAGGCGTTCTGCCTGCGCTCGATCGACTTCGGGTACCGGATCCTGGTCCCGGGGGACCCCAAGGACGAGTACGAGGACCTGGCCCGGTTCCTCGGCGTCGCACCGATCGCGGTCGGGCCGGGTATGGCCGCACGGGTCAACCCGCTGTCGCTGGGCCCGCTGGGCCAGGGCTGGGACCAACTCGCCAGCGACGAATCACAGGCACGGGCGGCGTCGGTGTTCAAACGTTGGGAACTCCTCGTCCGCGGCCTGGTCGGATCCCAACGGGTCGGGGAGAGCCGCGTCGCCTTCGGCCCCGTCGAAGCCGAAGCGGTCCGGGAGGTCCTCAAGCACCTCACCGGCTTCGAACGCGGCGTCACCCGGCTGAGCGAGACCACGCTGCCGCACGTCTGGGAGGCCCTGCGCAACCCCAGCCCCGACCTGGTCGACCAGACCCGGTACTCCTCGGCGCGGCAGCTCCTCGACGAGACCCGGGTGCTGCGCGACGCGCTCGGTCAGCTGTGCTCAGGGGTGCTCGGTGGCATGTTCGATGACCACACGAACATCGACATCGACTGGTCGGCCCCGATCCAGACGCTGTCGCTCAGCCGCCTCGAGCCGCTGGGTGACGAAGCGGTCGGGGTGGCGCTGACCTGCCTGAACTCGTGGGCCTCCGCGCAACGCGAGCTCTCCAGCGCCGCAGACCGGCGGATCGTGGTCCGGGACGAGTCCTGGAAGCAGCTGCGGCTGGGTCCGGAGGCGGTCAAGTCCTACGACGCCGACCTGCGCCTGTCCCGCGGGGCCGGCGGCAAGGGCGGCGACATCCAGATCGCCGTCCTGCACAAGCCGTCTGACCTGCTCTCCGCCGGGGACCACGGCTCCCAGTCCCAGATGATCGCCAAGGACCTGCTGCACCTGTGCGACGTGAAGATCATGCACGGCCAACGGGCCGGAGTCGCCGACGAGCTCGACACCTTGCTCGGCCTGGGACCCGTGGTCCGCGACGCCATCACCACCTGGGCGATGCAGCAACCCGGCCGGGGCGTCTGGCAGATCGGCAGCCGCCACATGAAGATCCAGACCATCCTGCACCCCATCGAGCGTGACCTGACCTGGACCAACCAGGCCATCGCCGACGCCGCCTGAGAACGCCGTACCGATGGGAAAGATCCTCACAGCGGCGGCAGCGATCGTCGCGCTACTCCTGGCGCCGCTCCTCGCGATCGCGGCCGTGTTCATCGTCGTCATCTCCCCGGCCTCGGCCGAGGAGTACCGCACCACCCACTGCCAGGGGACCCTCCCCGGGGGCGCACTGCCCGCGACCGGTCCATGGCGGCCACCGTTCCAGCAGCAGTATGTCGTCACCTCCAGCTACGGGATGCGTGACCACCCCATCCTGCCGACCCGCCGCCTGCACGCCGGCATCGACCTCGCCGCGGTGCCGGCCGGGGGAGTGGTCGTGGCCGCGGCCGCCGGCCGGGTCACCGAGGCCGGCCCCAGCGGCGAGGAGCAGGGCAACGTCGTCGAGATCGCCCACCAGGGTGGCGTGGCCACCAGGTACGCCCACCTGGCACAGGTGGACGTGGAAGTAGGGGACCAGCTCCACTCCGGGCAACCGGTCGGGATTGAAGGCACCAGCGGACTCAGCCGCGGCATCCATCTGCACTTCGAGGTCTACGTCGACGGCACCCCGACCGACCCCGCACCGTGGATGGCGCAACGCGGCGCCCCGTTGAACGGTATCCCCGTCGCCCCCTCGCCACCTCCCGGTGAGCAGCCCGACCCGGACCTACCAGGTGACGGAGAGGGCGGGGTCGGGTTCGACCTGCCCGAGCCGGGCGACCCGCGCCAGGACTCCCTGGTCAACCCGCCACTGCCCGTCCCGGCCGACGTCCAAGAGCTGTACGAGGGCGCCGCCCGCGAGTACAACATCCCATGGACGCTGCTGGCAGGTATCGGCATGGCCGAGACCGCGCACGGCGAGAACACCGCCCCCTCGATCGCGGGCGCCCAAGGGCTCATGCAGTTCATGCCCGCCACGTTCTCCGCATACGGCGTCGACGGCGACCGGGACGGGTCCGTCGACATTCACAGCGACGCCGACAGCATCTATGCCGCCGCGAACTACCTCGCCGCCTCAGGAGTCCACGACGGTGAGCAGGGCGTGCGCGAGGCGCTGTTCGCCTACAACCGGGCCAGCTGGTACGTCAACGACGTCCTCTACTACGCCCACGCCTACGGCGGCGGGACGGTCCTGGCTGAACCCATCGACTGCCCGCCCGGCTCCGGCAACCCAGACCTGCCGCCACTGGGTGACGAGCGAATCCGCACGATGCTGCAGTGGGCAGGAAGCCAACGCGGCAAGGCGTACGTGCTCGGCGCCAACGGGCCCGACGCATGGGACTGCTCCAGCCTGACCCAGAGCGCCCTCGCCACCATCGGGATCACCACCCCCCGCACCGCCCAGGCTCAACGCGACTGGCTCGCCGCCGGCAACGGCTACCAGGTCGCGGTCGCCGACGCCCAACCCGGTGATCTGTTCTTCTACGACTCCTACCTCGGACCCAACACCATCGGGCACGTCGGTCTGGTCTGGGACCCTAAGACCTTCACCTCCATCGAGGCCGCTAACCCCCGCGACGGGGTCGGCCACTTCTCCTACGCCCGCAGCCTGGACAACAACATCTTCGAGATCTGGCGGGTCGGGTCCGTCTCCGACATCGCAGCCGACGCACCCTGAACGCCAGTGAAGGCGTGGTCGCTTGAGGAAGCATGAGCCAGTCGACCGAACCCGAGGTACGTCGTGCAGCGTGAACGCCGCGAGAACCCCTACCCCTTCGACTGGCAGCTCGCCGCCGGAGCAGGCCTCGCGGTGCTGCTCGGGGTCCCGGTGCTGGGCTTGCACCTGGGGCGGATCCTCGCGAACTTGACCGTCGGCGCCGGACTGACCCTCACCGCTCAGGACGAGATCTTCACCTGCCTTCCCGGGCTGCTGCGTGGTGACGCCGCCGCAGGTCTGGACCCGGCCCCCGACAGCGAGGTCGCCACTGCTGTTGCGCTCTGGGCGTGGAGCGGCGGGATGACCCTGACTCTGGCCATGCTCGGGATCTGGGCGACGGCTTGGTGGTGGCAACGTCACGGCCCTGGGAAGGTGCTCGGGACGGCGACCAAGGACGAGGCGGAGCAGCTGCTTGGGTCCTCCCGCCTGCGCAGGCACCGGCACGTGATCCGCCCCGACCTCTACCCGCGGCGCACGCTCGGGGACCGGCTGGTGGGGATCCTCACCTGGACCCAGCCCGAGCACGCCCCGGAGCAGGTCGACGGTCCGGCGGAGGCGGGGCGATCGTGAGGGGCAGGCGCTTCGACCCCTCCCAGGTGGGGTGGAGACTCGGCACTTCCCGCGATCCCCGCGGCGTCTCGTTGTACGTGCCGTGGGACCGGACAGCCGGGGTCATCGGCCCCCAGGGCAGCGGCAAGACCCTCGATCTGCTCACACCCGCCCTGCTGCAGGCACCAGGCGCGGCCCTGGTCACTCTCACCAAGCCCGAGGACCTCCTGCTCACCATGACCCGTCGGGGCGCCGGCGGACGCCCGTGCGTGGTACTGGACCCCTTCGGACTGGTCCCTGGACTGCCTGAGCTGATCTGGGATCCGGTCGCCGGGTGCCACGACCCGCAGACCGCCGAACGACGCGCCAAGGCCTTCGCGGCAGGCACCATCAAAGGGGCCATGTCCGAGGGATTCGGGGACCAGTCGGCCCGGTTCTACGCCGGAGAAGCCGCCAAAGTGATGCAGGCCTACCTGCACGCGGCTGCGCTCACCGGGCGCAGCCTGGACCACATCCTGGAATGGGTCGCCAACCCCATCGGCTCCCACGAACCCGAGGAGATCCTGCGCGAGCACCCCGCCGCCACCGACCACTGGGCCGGCCTGCTGCACGCCGCCCTCCGCGGCGACGACCGGACCGCCGGCAACACCGCTACCACCGTGCACCAGGCCATGGCGCTGTTCTTCCAACCCACGATCCGCCGGCGCTGCGTCCCCGGGCCAGGTCGAGCCGCCACCGACCTAGACCACGTCATCGCCGGCGGCGGCACCATCTACCTCCTCGGACGAGAGGACCCCTACGCCTCCGCGTCCCCGCTGATGACCGCCGTCGCCGAGCACGTCCTCGACAGGGGCCTGGTCGCCGCACAGAACTCGCCGCACGGGCGGCTCTGCCCTCCCCTACTCGCCTGCCTCGACGAGCTACCCTCCACCGCGCCGTTACCGACCCTGCGGACCCGGATGGCCAACGAGCGGGCACTGGGGCTGTCGTTCATCTGGGCGGCGCAGACCCGCGCCCAGCTCGACGCCATCTTCGGTGAGCAGGAAGCGCGGTCCGTGCTCGGCCTGACCAACAACCTCATGCTGTTCGGTGGGTCCAAGGACGTCCGGTTCAACCAAGAGATGAGCGACCTCATCGGCACCGTGCGGATCTCCCGGACCGAGTGGAGCGCGGGAAAATGGGGCAGCCGCAACTACCGCGGTGACGACATCCCCATCATCAGCGGCCCGGAGATCCGCCAGCTCAAAGAAGGACGCGCCCTCGTCGTGTCCGAGAACGGAGCCCCCATCGTCGCTACTCTCGACCGCGCCATCAACGGCCGCTCAGGGCGGCGCCTCCTCGCCGAGCAGCAGCAACTGCGGACCCAGGTCGCGAACCGCCGTGAACACGTCCCGGACCCAGCCGACCAACTCGCCCGAGTGCTCGCTGATGCCCGCGCCCACGGGCTCACCGCCGATAGCGGGACATCGGCATGAGCCTGCTCGCCGCCCCGTTCCCCCAGCCCGGGCCAGGACTGGCACAGGCCTACCGCGACCTCGACATCGCACAGCACGGGACACCCAAGCAACGCGCCGCCCTCGGCGACGTCAACCGACTGCCGCGACCCTGGGTCCCGGACAATCTCAGTCGGTCGCTACGGCGCGAGCTGTGGGACTGGCTCGACGACGTCGTGCCCTGGATCAACGAGCACCACACCTGGCAGATTGGCGCCGCCATCCCCATCTGCTGGGACCGCCACCCCCACCTCGTCCTCGAGCTCACCACCGTCACCGACCTGCGCTACCGCGCCGCACGCTCCCTCACCGGCGACGCCCTCGAAGACTGGCACCGCTACTGCCTCCCCGCCTTCCTCGACCGCATGACCTACCGCCTTCACGGCAGCTGCGACACCAAACACACCACCTGGCCTGGGCGACCGCGGCATGCGCGGTTCGAAACCGAGCGCGAGCATCGCTGGACTCGACTCCGTGCTGATCTCGACACCTGGGGCGCGGGCGCCCCAGCAAGACCTACCAGTACGTTCGCAGGTCAGCCCACAACCCGTCCCTACCGCGTCGACCCTGACACGGGTGAGATCGTCGACGACGAATAGCCAGAGCGCCTCGTCAGTTGGCACGCGCCGAGCGCCTCACTCATCGCCGCCGTTCTCCTCCGAACCAGGAAGGGCCTTCGGCTCAGGAATCCCTCGAAGTCCCCAGGGGCGCGGCCAGCCCGCCGCGTAGATCAACACCGCCCGGCCATCTCAGCGGTCGTTCGAGGCTCTGGCTCAGACCGCGCGCATTTCAGTGAACAGCGGAAGAGCGTCGGGCCAGATGGTGGACCCGACGGCTTCGCCTCCTGCCACCCTGGTGATCGCATCATGGTCGTTGGCGCTGACCACACGAACGGTGCATCCCGCTTGCTGACATAGCACCAGCGCTTCACGGTCCATCACTTGAAGGCCTTGGTCCAGAGCGTCCTGGGCGGTCAACTCAGCCAAGAACTGCGCTGCCGGACGGCCAGGGTGGTCAACGTTGGGGTCGGAGGTGAACACACCGTTGATGTTGTGCTTGGCCACCACGATCTCTCGAGCGCCCATTGCCGCTGCCAGAAGTGGAGCGGCGACGTCGGAGGAGACTCCTGACTGGCCAGTGCCCCCAGCAACAACGATGACGTCACTCGTCGTGGCCAGATCCTGCTCGTCCCACGGCTCGGCGAGGGGAGCTGCGATTCCCTGGCGGGCAATCATGCGAGCTGGGAGTCCGATTTGACGCAGCGCGTACGTCATTGCCTGTGCATTCATGGCCGTGGCCAGCATCCCCAAGTTGTCGCGCTCGGTTCGAGGTAGGTCGCCGTAGTCTCCGCACTCCCAACTCTCGCTGGCGCGGTATGCGTTGCCTCCACCCAGGACCAGCCCGACGCGGTGGCCACTGTCACGCAATTGCTTGACCTGGGCGGCCATGGCTCGAAAGGCGGGCGGGTGAAACACATGCAGCCCTCCCAGCGCGGCGCCGCTGAGCTTGACGATGAGAGTCCGTCTGTTCATCACGCCACCGCCTCTTCCGCCGCCAGCCAGAGGTTGGCGGCTGCCTCCCAGATCGTGTTCCACACTGCGCTCTTGTCCGCGCTGAAGGACTCAGCCATGGCATCTATCCGGTACATGCCGGTCACGGCGCGCCACCTCTCAGCCCCCTCCAAGTCGTAAAGCCTGAGTCCTCCTGCGACGTACTCCTCGAACTTCTTGTCCCCGTGAACGATGAGAGCCGGCTTGTCGAGCAGGTGGTCAGTCAGGAGCATGTTCAGGCCGAACTCCAGGTCCGTGGTTTCGACGTAGGGGTAGTACCGGTCCCACCCGCCATGAAGGTGGTCGAGGAGGTCACGCACTGCCCCACCTTTGGGCACCATCAACCCGCCATCAAGGTCCCACAGGTCTGTCGGCGACACCTTGTTCACCCCCGGGAACACAGATGGGTGAGTCAGCACCTTGAACGGTGCGGGACTCCCCGCGACCACGACGCTCGCGGATCGATTGTCGGCCAACGTGACCTTGCTGACCTCACCCTCGCGGATCTGGTCCCCTCGGACGCACGCGGAGAACATGGCGTGGTGCCATTGGTCGCGATCCCTGCCGAGCTGCTGAAAATCAGACGAGCTGCGCGGTGATGGCATCAGCCTCACGTGGGGGGCAAGGCCTGCCACATGCCTCCTGAGGTCGGGCAGGGATGAAACGCACTCCGTCGTGATCGGCAGCCACGCTTCGTAATGCTTGGTCGCGGTCGACTGCAACGTCTTCGTGAGGGCCGCCTCATTCTGCACAAGCTCATCGCCGACGCGTTCCCCAATGCCGGTGAGAACGTACCGCCGCCCGTCACGTTGGATCAGGTGACCACCAGAGGTCAACTTGCAGTACGCGTCGTCCATGGCCTTCAGCGCAGCCCCGACGCCTCGCTTCTCCAGTTCCAGCTCCTTCGCCACCTTCTCGAACGACGCCGACTCGCCCAGCTCGTACATGGTGCGCAATATGTCCCTCGATCGGGCTGGGATCGTGTTGAGGAAATCCCTCACGTGTCCCCGAGAGACCCGGTTCGTCGCTTCCGCTGCCACCTGCATCACTTCTTCTCCCTCGGCCAGAACGCCTCAAGGCCCATGTCCTTCAGCCACAACTTGATCGATGGCATCTGGCGCCCCTTCGACAGGACCAGTCCCACAGTCCCGACGACCAGCACGACGGCCACGAGCACGGCCACCAGCGTGCCCTCCGAGATCTTCCCGGAGATCCTCATCACCATCGCGCCGGCGATGATCAGAAAACCCACGAGGCCAAAGCCGACCACGCCCAGCCCTGACCAGCTGAGTCGGCTCGGACCCTCCCGGAGGATGGCCTCCTCGTCGTCCTGATCCGCCTCGAGCGAGGTGATGTCTTCCACAGGGCTACCACCCCAGAGAACGGGAGCAGTGTCGCTGTCCGCCTTACCCTCTCCGAAGTTGCGGGTGCGCGCCTTCTTGTCCTTGCGCGCCTTCTTGCCCTTGGCCGCCTTCTTGTTCTTGCGCGCCTTCTTGCCCTTGCCCGTGTCCGCAGGGCCGCGCTCGGCCTGGTGCCCGCCCGCCGTGTCGGCGGCGTCCTCCTCGCCCCCTACCGCGGGCTTGCGCTCCCTGTCCATATGTGTACTGTAATCGAAACTGTCACGCCGTGGGGGGCTCATTTTGGTGCATTTTGGAACCCTATTGACGACATGTTAGCGACAGGTTTTGCATATTGAGGTGGATATTGGCCTCTGTTGCCCTATAGTCCTGTCCCATGCACGACACAGACTCGGAACATCAGTCCATAGCGGCTCCGCCAGCTCCAGCAGCCCGGGGTGAGCGACTGAACCTCTCCTTTGCCGGCGCACCGCTCCAGAAGATCCTGCGGGGTGCGCGGTTGTCGGGCCTCTCCCCCCGAGCCTTCTGCCGCGAATCTATCCGCTTCGGGGTTGAGATCGCTGAGATGAAGCACCGCGGCTACAAGGTGTTCATCCGCGACGAGCGCGGCGTCGAGTACATCCTTCCGCCACAGATCTGAGTTACGTCAGGCACCGATCGGCTTGCTCAGCCTGCCGCTCACCCGACCCTAGCGGCGACGTATAGGCGCTCTCTCTCGGGGGAAAACGGTGACCCGATCGCGGGCAGCGGCGGGTGGGGGAGCGTGAACTGAGGAGAGTGGGCTAGTGGACGACGACTGCGCGCGGCGCTTCCGCACCTCGCTCAGTTTCCCGACCTCTTCTTGAGCGAGCTTGTGAGGGTTCTCGTTCCAGTCGCGGATGCGGGAGACCAGCACGGCTCGAGCGGCGTCCTCATCGGTGCCGGCGGCAGCCGCGATCGCGGCCACGCCCCGGTCCCAGTCGGCTGTGCGGGTGGTGGCGAGCACCGTCGCGGCGTCGTGGACCGCCTCGGGCCCGGCGAGATGGGTGAGGCGCTCGTGGAGGAGGGCTTCACTGAGGGGGCTTCGGTTGTCCCGCAGCGCGGCGACGAGGGCATCTGGCCCGCGCCGCTCGAGGATGCCGGCGGGGTCTGACCCGTCCGGGAGGGTGACCAGCTGCGGGGTGACCCCGTGCTGGGCTAGGAGCCAGTAGTCACGGTGGGCGGCCATCTGGCCGGCGAGATCGCCGTCTGTGGCCACGAGCGGGCGGGCTGACTGCTGGGCCAGGTGTCGCGCCTGGGTCTCGGTCAGGGCTGTGCCCAAGGGGGTGACGCCGACGCAGGTTCCGCCGGTGGCGAGGGTGACGGCGTGGGCGTCCATGAGCCCTTCGACCAGGACGGGGACGGCGCTGGCGTCCAGCAGGGCCTGGCTGGCGCCGTACAGGCGGTCGCCCTTGCGGAACAGGGGCGTCGAGGGGGTGTTGAGGTATTTGGGGCCGGCCTTCTCCTCGTCGCCGTGGGCGGGGTTGCGGCGGCCGACGAAGCCGAGGACCTGGTCCTGGTCGATGACGGGCATGACGGCGCGGTCTCGGAACCGGTCGATGAGGTTCCCGGTGCGGGTGCGGGAGGCCAGGCCGCTGGTCTCCAGCTCGAGGTCACTGACGCCGCGGCCGCGTAGGTGGTCCACCAGGTGGGTCCACCCGGCGGGGGCGTATCCGGGACGGATGTGCGGGTGTCCGGCGATGTCGTGCCCGAACCGGTCTCCGAGGTACTCCCGGGCCCAGCCGTGGCCGTCGACGAGCCGGTGCTCGTAGTAGTCGAGTGCCATCGCGTTGACTGCGGCCAGCCGGTCCACCGGCACCGGGGACTCCTGCCGTTCCTGGGCCCGGTCCCACTGTTGGGCTAGTTCGACCTCGCTGTACTCGAGCGGGTCGGGCCCGAGGTCACGGATCCGGGCCAGCAGCGCCAACGTCGCGGCGGGTGATTCTTCCTGCTCGGGCAGGTCGACGTCGTCGTAGGTCGGCTCGACTGGCTCGCTGGCGGCCTCGCCGGTGAGGTGGTTTTGTACCTCCTCGTGGGTGGGGGCGTGCTCTGGGGCTTGGTCGTTGTCGTCGTGGTGGTCGTAGAGGTCAACGGGGGGCTGGTCCTCCTCCGTTGTGTGGTGGTCGTCCTCGGGTGGGGGTGTGGAGGTCAGCAGGGAGATCCGCCACGTCATCGCCTGCGCTTCGTCGACGTCGGCCCCGTCCGCTGGGACCTGTTGGAGGAGGTCAGCGATCGGCCATCCTCGGGCCGTGGCCTGGTCCACAGTGGTGACCAGGGTCGACCACCACGGGCTGTTCTGCATGGCCGCGGCACGCTCGGGCCCGACTTGGTCGACCAGCTGCGTCTGCCAGCCGGTGGCCAGGGAGTGTTGGGCGTCGACTTCGGTGGCCACTGCGGGGGACAGGTCGCGGTTGATCCGCCACCACAGCGCCGCACACGCATGGTCATCCGGCAACGGTCCACCAGTGGTCATGGCTGCCGTCACGGCGGCGGGTGCGTCGACTCCGGCCCGGGAGAGGCCGGCCAGCCTCTCGGCGAGCAGTGGCGCGAAACGGTCCCCGTGGGTGGAGGGGGACAACGAGTGGATGAGCTCACCGAACTCCGCCATGGCAGGGTGGCGCCCCATCCGCAGCGAGGCGTTCAGGTCGTGCTGGTGCAGCGCGTGCGCCTTCGCTATCTGGCGTGGCCCGGTGGGGCGCAGGTCGGTGTCGTCGACCTGGTTCGCGGCTCTCCAGACCTGGACCCGGGCGAGCAGGTCTGGATCGGGCCGGCGCGCCCCCTGACGCGCCCACACCGGGGTGTCGATGGCCCGTGACTGGTCGGCGACCTGACCTACGAGCTCGCGGACCAGGTCGGAGCGTTCGGTGAGATAGGTCGACCACTGGGGGTCAGCGGCCAGGGATGCCGGGACTCCTGGCAGCCAGGGCAATGGACCCGGGCCGGCGTTACGCAGGCCGGTGTCGTCCAGCCGCCATCCGAGCACGGCCGCGGGGTCGGCGGCGGTGTCGAGCTCGCGCGTGACCGCGGCCTGCCGCAGGGCCGCGACGGGGTCGATGTCGTGGGCCGACAGCAGGATCAGGTGAGCCCGCAGCGTGGGCCACGCCGGGGACTGGGTCAGCTCGGGCACCTGCTCGGCCGCGCGTTCTAGCCGCTCCACCCCGGCGTTGCCGAGGCGTTGCTCGGCGGCGAAGGTCAGCGCGTCGACGTACCGGGTGGCGGCGTGGCCCAACGCGACCGAGGCCGAGTCCTCTTCACGGACCAGGGTGTGCACGGACCGGGGTGCGTCGTCCCGGGCGAGGATGCCTTCGAGGACGTCGGTGGCGGTCGGGGGGATCGCGTTGCGGGGCTGGATGAGGGTGTGCGGGTCGCCGTCGCCGACGACCTCGAGGTAGGCGTGGTTCGCGGCTCTCCCGCGGGTCATCATCGTGTAGAACTGCTGCCGCGACTCCTGCCCGCCGAGGAGGCCGTGCATGGTATCGACCGTCAGGCCTTGAGCGGTGTGTACCGTGGAGGCGTAGCCCAGCTCGGTGTCCTTCTCGACATAGGAGGCTGGGAGGACGATGCGTCTACGCGTCTCCTGGTGCCGCACGACCAGGTCACCGCCCCGCTTGATGCGGATGATGTGCCACCGGTCACCGTTCTTGACGAAATCGGTGCCGCTCGTCCGCAGCCGGCGGTCGTTGCTACGGGTGATGATGAGGTCGCCCGGGCTGGCCTCGTTCCCGTCGGCCAGGGTCCGCGTGCGGACCGGGATCTCACCGTCGCGGGCCAACCTGTCGGCGCGTGCCCGTTGGTTGAGATGACTGACCAGGTCGCGGGTCGGGGCGAGCATGATGGAGTCACGCCCCTCGGTGGTGTCGGCCTTCCAGGCGGCGAACACCTGGTCGGCCATCGTGCCGGCGTCACCCACGTGCACCCGCTGCTGGTCAAGGTAGAACCCCAACGCGGCGGTGTCTCCCTGGCGCAGCGCGAGTGACGCGGCACCCTCGGCTCGGTCGGTGAACCGCATCAGCTCGGTCAACCGGACGCTGCCATGGGTAGCCTCGATGTCGCGCAGCACCCCACCGGCGCCGATCGCCGCTAGCTGCTGGTCGTCACCAATCATGCGCACGCTCGCGCCCCGGTCGAGGGCGTACGCCACTGCAGTGCGCAGGGAAAGCGTGTCGGACATGCCGGCCTCGTCGATCAGGACCAGCGTGCCGCGCCCGATCTGCTTGGCTATCGCGGCACCGCCGCTGCTCAGGCCGTGGGCAAGGTAGAAGTTCAGGGCGGCGAGGGTGTCGGTCGTCGCGCCGATCTGGTCACGCAATTGGCCCGCGGCGACTGCGGACGGGGCCAACCCGACGACCGTGCCGCCGGAGGCCTGCCAGGCCCGGGTGAGGGCTGACATCGCGGTCGTCTTGCCCGCACCAGCGGGCGCGATCGCCAGTTGAACGCGGGACCCTGATGTCGCCATCCGTCGCACCAGCGACGCCTGCCCAGGGTTGAGGCGCACCCCGTTGGCCTCCAACTCCAGCAGCGCGACCCCGACCGCCGCCTCCGGGGCGACCCGGCCGCCGACGCGGCCCGCGGCGTCGACCAGGAACCGCTCCGCGTCCAGGATCCGGGTCGAGGTGAACAGCTGGGCGCCAGCGACCTCGTAGACCGACGTGCCGTCTCGACGGCGCAACAATGCCGGCTCCGCCGTGGCGATATCCCGCGGCTTCGGCAGGGCAGTGCTGTGCAGGTTCAGGGCCCGGTTGACCAGGTCCTCGACGAGCTGGGGGGCGTGTTCGGCCGGCGCGTTCATCGACCGGGCGACACGTTGTGCTTCGGCGCGTACGTGCCAGACCTGCCAGGTGCCGCGGGTGGCCTGGATGGTGTCGATGATTTCGCCGGAGCGCTGGGTCAGCCCGGTCTGCCCGGGGTAGGTCCACGCCTGACCGGGGGCGTGCTCGAAGGCCCTTCTGACCATCTGCTCGACCTGGCGATGACCCCCGAGGACGTCGCGTGCCTCGGTCGCCCACTGGGTGCGTTGTTCGGCCAAGGTGCGGGGTGCGTGCTTGTCCTGGCGGGTCTGCAAGGTGGCCTGCTGGGCGAGCTTGACCGCTTCGACCGCGGTCGGAGGCCTCCCGTGGCGGGCCTGAAACTCCTGGGCCAGGACGTCGCGACGGGCCTCGATGTCAGCACGCCGCGAGGACCACCGCTCATTGAGCTCGGCCGGCACCCCGATGACCTCCCGCACGGGCCGTTTGCGGGCGTCGTCGCTGGGTCGGTCGGCGAACCGTAGGCCGAGCTTGCCGAGGTGCTGCTCCAGTGCGGTGTTGTAGGTCTCGGACGCGGTGACGGTCGCTTTGAACAGGACACGACCGTCGATCGACAGCCACCTCCCGTCGAGGGTCTGGACCTTGTTGGCGACCGCTACGTGGGTGTGTAGGTCGGGGTCGCCGGCCCGTGAGTCACGGTGGGTGAACGCTGTGGCGACGAGGCCGGTGACGTCGACCTGCCGGGCGCCGCCGGTGCCGGTGCGGGTGAATAGAGCATGGTCCTCGATGAACCCCAGGGCGTCCTTGACGGCCGCTTGGTGGGCGAGCTCGATCTTCGCGGCGGTGGCCTGGTCGGCGACCGCCCACAGTGCGGACACGCTCTTGACGGGGGAGAACGCGAGGTCGTACCCGGCGACCGCGGTGCTCGACGGTCGGGAGGCTTTGGCGATCAGACCCGCTAGTTCCCGCTCGTCCTGAGGGTCGCGTCCGTGCTCGGCCCGGAACATCTGGGTGGCTACCTCGGTGCGGACCCTGGCCCTGGTGTCAAGGTCGACTGGGGCCCCCGCGGGCAGACCCTTGTCGCGGTTGATCTTGTCGAGCCGGCCGCGACCTTCTTGCGCAGCTCGCCCAAATCTCCCTCGATCACCGGGTAGGCGCGGCCCATCAGCATCACCCGGTCAATGGACGCCTCGTCGGCGTCGGGGGAGTCCCTACCGACCCCCGTCATGGCGTCCTCACCCAGGGGTTGGATGCCGTAGCCGAACAGGTTCTGCATGTGCTCGGCGGCGACTTCGTCGCCAGCCTTCAGTCCGATGATCCCGGCCATGCCCGACCCCATCCACACACCGGGAGTCTCACCGCGTTCGGTGTAGTAGCTGGCCAAGCCGGCGTGCCCCACCTCGGTGGCGTCCTGGCGCGCGACCTGCCGGGTCAGGTAGTCATACCCCGACCCCGCGGTCAGCTTGTGGATGGTCATCGCCATACCTAGATAAAGCGGTGCCGCGGGGCCCGGCGTCCGAGAACGTGACGCGTCAACGAGCCGGGAGTGCAAGAGGTGTGTCCGGTTTGGGGCTCTGTTCCGAATGACGTGCCGGGCGTGGGGGCGGTGAGTCGTCAGTGCGGCTGATGGCGGGCCGGGTGGACGGTAGGGGCGTGGCGCGGGCTTGTGGACGGTGTGAGCAGTGTCAGAGTGAACGGCGAGAGGGCGTGATGGGTGATGGTGGCGAGCAGGGCGCAGCAGGTGCGGGCGGCGGCGCGTCGTCGCGCGGTGCAGGCGCAGGAGAAGCGGCGGGCGCAGGAGAAGGCGCGGGAGAGGCGGTGCGCCGACCTGGGGGTGGCGGTGTCGGTGGCCCTGGCCCAGCGTGACGAGGCCGTGGAGCACTTCGAGCTGCAGGCGGGCCAGGCGCTCGACGCGCTGATGGGGGAGGGGTTCACCGTGGACGAAGCGGTGCAGTGGAGCGGCGTGGAAGGGCTGAGCACCAAGCAGGCGCAGCGGCTGCGCAAGATGGCGCAGGAGGCCGGCCCTGCTGGCCAGGGCGCGGCCACCGGAGACGGTGCTGCGAGGACCGAGCCGCCGGCGGCAGGGGAGTAGCAACCGTGGGGCGGGTGTCGGCCGATCTGCTGCGCCACGCGGTCACCGACCCCGAGGTGATCGCGCGCTACCGGAACCGAATCATCACCGTGCCCGGTTCGGGGTGCTCATGGTGGACCGGGGCGATAGCGGGACGGGGGCACGGGCGGGTCTGGGTCGGTCGGGGACGCGTGATCATCGCGCACCGGCTCGCGATGGCTCTCGCATGGGGACCGGAGGCAGCGGCAGCGGTGCAGGTCGGCGGGCATCGGTGTGACAACCCGCTGTGCCAGCGGGTGCACCCCGACCATGTGGTGGCCTCGTCGTATGAGGAGAACCGGCGGGAGTGGGTGGCCCGACGGGAGTTGGCGGGGTCGCCGTTGGGTGACCCTCGGGGGGCGCGGCGTCGGGCCCGGGAGTTGCGGGACCTGGCCAGGCGCGACCCAGCGTTGCTGGCGGCGGAACTGGCCCGGTTGCGTGCGCTCTACGGGGAGCAGCTGCTGTTGTGGTGAGGCGCCGGGGTCAGTGACTCGGCCCGAACGTGGACCAGGCGCACCGGGTGCCGTCCGGGTGGGTGGTCCACGCGGCACGCCGGGGCGGTGGCGGGGTGTGCGGGCACTGGGCCCAGGCGTACTCGACCCGGTGGCCGTGGCTGCCGCAGACGGGGCAGGTGAACGGGTCCTCGGGGCACTGCGGGCAGGTGCACCGGTCGATGGTCGCGGCGGGCACGGGCTGGCCGCGCAGCTCGGCCACGCACCCGGTGTAGACGTACCCCGCTGCCGGGACGGATCGGTGGCTGGTGGTGCTGCTCATGGCGTCGTCCCTTCCTGCGCGTGTGGTGGTGGGTGCAGGCCCCGGCCCGGGGTTGAGGGAAGGGGTCCCGGGCCGGGGCCTGCGGTCTGGTGGGTCCTAGAGGGTGGCGGTGGCGAACGCCCAGGCGGCGTCCTTGGCCTGGTTCGGGCCGCTGGTGGTCAGCAGCCGCTCGGCGCGGGCCTCGGCGGGGCGGTCGGTGGACCGGACCGGGGCGTGGTGGTCGACGTACTCGACCACGGCCTGGTAGCCGGCCCAGGCGGTGCCGCGCACGTCGGCCTGGGTCGCGGCGTCGGCCCACAGCCCGAGCAGGGTCTGCTCCCGCTTCTTCGCGGTGTTGGCGGCCCGCGTGGACGCGCCGGCGGGGGCGGTGCCGAACACGGCCCGGGCCAGGTCGAGGAACCCGGCTTCGGTCATGGTCGTGTTGATGAGTTGCTCGGCCTGGGCCTCGAAGTCCTCGACGTACTCGAACGTCAGCCCGAGCGCCTCCCGGGCCTGGGCGACCATCGCCTTGGCGTTGGTGGTGTGCCGGATCGAGATGATCCCGTGGTTGTTGCGCAGCGCGGCCCGTTGCGTGTTGGCGCAGACGACCCGGATCGGGGTGACCGCCACCCGGAACGCGGCCGACCCGTCGTGGGAGTTCAGGGCGGCGATGTTGACGTCGACGTCGTCGACGCCGCCGACCTTCATCGTGCGCGGTAGCCGCATGGTCACGAACACCTGCCTGCCCCCGCGCAGTGACCCGGCGGTGTCGAAGACCGCGCCGCCCTCGTCGGCCAGCAGGTTCAGGAACTCGGCGTGCTCCTCGTTCTGGATCGGCACATAGCCCTCGCCGACGACCCCGAGCGCTTCGGGGGTGCCGGTGAACGGGTTGGTCCGGATGGTGGCCTGCTTGCCGGGGACCTCGATGACGTGCACGCCGTCGTCGGTGACCTCGGTCGTGGTGACCGGGGCCTTCCGGACCCGCCACCCACCCAGGTGGCCCAGGGTCATCGCGTCCTGGGCGGTGAACGCCATCCCCCGCACGGTGGTGCCGAGGCGGTGCCAGGCGTCCTTCCGGGCGAAGATCGCGGCGGCCTGGTCTGCGTGGGTCTCGATCTGGTGCGACATGGTGGGTTCCCTCCCCGTGGTGGTGGCGGTGGCCCTGGTGGCTCTCCCGCTCACTTCTGAGTCTTCCCATCCCGGGACCGTGGCGGGCGGGGTCGCCCTGATCTGTGGACGACCCCGCCCGGTCACCCCGGGGTGTGGACGGCTCAGGCCGCGCCGTCCCCGGCGTCGGCCTCGTCCCCGTCCTGGCCGTGGTCCGCCTCGCCGGTGAGGAGGCGCTCGACGCCGGAGGCTTCGTAGCCCCACTGGGTCAAGGCGGCCATGACGCGGTGGTCCCAGTCGTCGGGGTTGCGCCAGGTGTGGACGTCGGTCTTGTCCTCCCAGGCGGTGAGGATCGCGGCCAGGGTCCGCATCGTCGCGGCCTCGGGGTGGCGGGTTCGTCGGCTAGCTCGGCGGCCTGGGCGTGCCCACCGAAGTAGCCCACCAGGGGGGTGCCGTCTTCGGTGGGGCGCAGCAGGGTGCGCAGCCGGGGGTGGGAGGACTCGAACGCCTGCCGCAGCCAGTGCGGGCCGGTCAGCACGGCCTGGCAGATCAGGTCCTCGGCCCCCTTGGGCGGAGTCTTGCGGATCACGAACTGGGCCAGCCACTGGCGGCGCACCGTCTCCGCAGACCGCCACGCGGTGTTGTTCTCCCGCACCAGGCGCCGCTGCGCCCGCTTCGCCTCGGCCTGCGCGTCCTCGTCCACCGGGCCAACCGCCCCGGTGCCGGCGTCCTGGCGCTGGGACAGGCGGTAGTCCCAGGACGTCATCAGCCCGGCCGCCTGCAGGTCGGTGCAGATCCACATCGGCACCAGCACCTGCACCGGCTCGGGGCCGTCCCCGGCCTGGACCTCGGCGTCGGGGTCGGTGCTCTCGGGGTCGTCCTCGTGGTCGTCGGTGTCGGGGTAGTCCCAGTCGAGGCTGACGACGACGGCGGCACCGGGCACGCCGGGCCAGTCCTGCTCGGGGACGGGCTCGCCGTCCTCGGCGCCGACCAGGTCGGCCAGGGCCAGGTTGCGCCACCCCTCGGGGTAGTCGGCCCGGTCCAGCGCGGGCAGGCCCTCGCCGCGGCGCAGCCGCTCCGCCTCGGCCTGCACCTGGGCACGTTCGGCGCGGGTGTCCCGCAGCCGCTGCACCACGTGGGCGATGCCGTACCCGCCGAACCTCAGGTGCTGCTCGAGGGTGTCCATCGCCCACGGCTCGTGCTCGAACTCGGCGACGGCGGCGGCCTGCTCCAAGGTCAGACCCTCCCCGGTTATCCGCTTCTTCGCGGTGGCCGACCCGGCGACGGTCAGGACGGTGTCCACGGTGCCCCGCTTGATCGCGGTCCGCTTCGCGATCTGCGCAGCGGACACCCCGAGCAGCGCGAGCTGCTCGATCGCCTCGTGCTCCTCGGTCGCGTGCATCGCCGCCCGGTGGATGTTCTCGGTCAGCTGGTCGGTGATCCGGTCCGCGTCGCCGGGGCGGTCGATCACCCGGACCGGGACGGTCCCGGACGGGGTCCCGACCCTGGCGGCGGTCACGGCGCGGCGCTGGCCCCGGTCCACGACCAGGGACCCGTCCTGGTCGGCCCACGCGGTGATCGGCTCGATCACCCCACGGGCCTTCACCGATGCGGAGAACTCCTTGGACTCGCGGGTGTCGGTGCGCACGTTCGTGCCGATCACCAAGGTCGATGGGTCGACCTCGTAGACCCTCCCGGCCTCCCACCCCTGGTCCTCGACCTCGACCTCGGCGGCCTCGGTGGTGGTGGTGTCGGTGCTGGTGGTGGTGCTCATGTCGGGTTCCTTCCCCTCGGGTGACTGGTGGTCCTGCACCCCCCACACTGCCAACCGACACACCCCCAGAGGACCGTCCCAGAGAATCTGTGGACACCCACCCACACCCGACCTGACCTGGGGAAACGCCACACCACGAGCGACGCGCCCAGACGCACAAGCCGCTACTTCGCCACCCCCAGGCCGATACCCTCACAGAGAGGGTGACGACCATCGGGGGGCGCACCCACCGACCGCCAATGCACCCGGGAGGGTGTTAGGCAGCCGCTTGTACCCGGGGCGGCCCGGGTCGCTGATTAGGGCGCGAGATTATCTGTCTTGGTGCGTGCCGCGCGGCCCACTCGCGCTCACAGGTGGCGACTACCCTCCAGGTATGCCGGCCCGCACTAACCTGTTCCAGGAGACCGTGGCGCTGCTGCAGACTGTTCTCTCGGGGGACGCCTCAGTGTCGGAGTCAGTGATGCTCACAGACGCCCTGACCGGCACCATGCGAGAGGTCGACGTGGTCGTCGAGAGCACCCTGGCGGGTCACCCGGTGGTGGTGGCCCTTGAGTGCCGCGATCACGCTCGCCCCCAGGACGTCACTTGGGTCGAGCAGGAGATTGGCAAGCACGCGCGCCTCCCGACGAACAAACTGGTCCTGGTCTCGTCCTCAGGCTTCACCAGAGAGGCCCGCCAGGTCGCCGAGAAGCATCATGTCGCCCTCTTGACCCCGAGGCCGCTTGACGTCGACTACATCGCGCAGCTGAAACGAGCCGTGCGCTCGGTATGGCTCAGGACAATTGTGACAACACCTGAGTTGCTGGTCGTCAGGCTGGACGCCGCGCCCGGCTGGCCGGCCGAGGAACTCGAACTGCCAAGAGACCACCCGATCTACGTCGCTGGACGAGACGAGCCGGTGTTCTCCGCGGGCCGCTTTGTCCAAGGCTTCGTGGACGCGATCTTGTCCCTGCGAGGCGTGAATCCATTAAACGTCTTCACTGCAGAGGAAGACAAGACGCTGATCTGTGCGGACTTTCCCCTGAGTTCCGAGGGGCCAGATATGTACCTCTTGGCGGCCGACGTCGACCCTCCGGTGCTGCGGCGCGTTGCCGAGGTGCGAGTGAGCGCTGAAGTCGAGATTGAGGTCGCTTCGGTGCCCATGGAGACGGCGCAACTGAATGGGTCCGTCTACGCGTACGGTGCAACGACCACGTCGGCCATGGACGTTCTCATGGTGACCACAAACCTCGACCTGGATGCCTCCGGTGAGGCGGCCGGCTCCGTCGCCGTGCGGGTGGTGACAAGAGCGGGCAGAGTCGTGTTCAGACGCGGTGCCGGGCAGACCGAGTGGAAGATCGACGAGGTGGCCGAATCGCGCCCGGGGTGACTTCGTGAGCGATTACCAGGTCGGTGAAGGCGCGCAGGAACTCGCTGGTCTTAATGGAAGCACGGGCCTGACCGCCTCCAGCCGCCGCGCCACGAGGTGGCCCCTGCTTCGTCACCATCCCCCGAACTGCCCCGATGTGCGCACATCTCAGCCCGGCTGATGCACCCAAGTTCGGGGTAGAGCCCGGTAACCGGGATCCCCGGATCAGCAGCTGTGATGAGCTTTCGGCCAAGGTCTCTTCCTGATCGTGCTGTGCTCGTGCTCAGGCTGGGGTAATGGGGGGTGCTCCGCGGCCGCGGCGTGGCACGCCAGCGCGCTGCAGGATGTTGCGGACGGCGCCGTGGGAACGGCCGGTGAGCTCGGCCAGCTCGCGGAGGGACCGGCCGGCTTCGTACTCGCGGACGACGTAGGCCTTGACGTGGTCGGGCAGGTATCGGCCGGGCGCCGCAGACCTCGCCAGCTCTAGGTCGGCGTCGTGGCTCGAGGTGCGGCCGGGGTAGGGCACGTGGTGACCGTACAACGCCGGAGCGGCTGGTCCTGGCCGGCTACCCGGGTGTCAGGGAGTGTGGGCGGGACGCAGCTGGGAGGCGGGAAGGAACCGGGTGACGGCCTGGTCGTCGACGACGAGCACGACCCACGCCTGCCACCCGTCGGCTGAACGGTGCCAGCTGATCACCAGCACCGGAACCGGGTCCGGAAAATTCTCGAACGCAGCCCAGGCATGCCTCGTCGCCGGCGCCTGCCTGGCCGGCCGCAGCACCGGTCCCGCGACGTCCGTGGTGACCTGGACGCGGCCGCGGTCGCGTAGCGGGACTCCCGGGCCCCGTTTGCCGTACATGCCGCCTGCCACCCACCCACGGTATCGAACACACGTCGCATCGCCTGTCTGTCCTGTGGACAGTTCCCGCGGCCTACACGTGGCGTCGGGCACGATGCGGGCAGTAGTCCAGCGACGGAAGGTCAGAGAGATGGGCGGGATCGAGAACGCGGTGCACGGGGGCCGGGGCCTGCGGGCCGGGGAAGGCCCGCAGGGCGGTGATGTCGAGGCTGGGTGGCCGGAGGTGGCGTATGAGTCGATCCGGGCGATCAACCACCTCACCTCCTATGGGTATGCGGTGCCGGCGCCGGTGCTGTACGACGTCCTCGGCAACCTCCAGGGTGTCGGGTACCTGCTGCCGCAGGCGCTGACCCAGCTGGGGGAGGGGTTGGAGAAGTCGTTGGCCGAGTACGACGTGTACGACACCGCAGGGGACCTGCACGAGAGCGTCGACGTCGCGCGAGGGCACCTGTTGACGGCTGCGGACGCGGCGCGCACCCTCGGCGCCGCGCTCGAGGCCGCACAGAGCGCCATCGCCGGGCAGGGCTACCGCACCGAGGAGGAACACCAGTAGCGATGTGGGGCCGCGAAGGGCGTGGGCGACTGTCCGTCAGGGGCGACTGCTGGAACGATGACGGTCATGGCCACGGATGACGACCCCGCCCCGCCTGAGCATCACGTCAGGCACCCGGCGGCGGCTTCCCGGCACAGACGGAAGCCAAAACCGGAGAGGGACCCTGGTCTGCGCGGGCTCGCCAGCTGGCCGATATGGGTCGTTCTGCTGCTGGCTCTGTTGTTGGGGGCTGCCGCGGTCTCGGGGGCCTACGTAGGTGTCGGCGAGCTCGTCGACGTCGACACCGAGGCGGGCATCACCCCGGCTCAACGGATCACCGCGGCGTTCGCGGTCGCTACGGCTGTCGGTGTGCTCGTCGCCTTGGTGGTGAACTTGCGTAAGCAGGACGTGACGGAGCAGACCACAAGACGCGAGTTTGATGCCGTCTTCACCGACCGGTTCGCCTCTGCGGCCGCCCAGCTCGGCGGTGCCTCACCGGCGGAGCGGATCGCCGGCGTGTACGCCATGGCCGCCCTCGCCGACGAGCACCCCACCCGCCGTCAGCAGTGCGTCGATGTCCTCTGCGGCTACCTGAGGCTCCCGTTCGACCCCGCCACCGACCACCTCGCCGACCGGTCCACCACCACCACCCAGGTCTTCCACAACGGCCGCACCGTCATTGACCACAACAACCCGGCCGCCAAACCCTTCGACCAGCAAGTCCGTGAAACCATCACCGCCGTCATCCACGCCCACACCCAACCCGACGCCCACCCCTCCTGGTCCGACCTCGAGTACCACCTCAGAGGCGCCCACCTCACCAACCTCAACCTGGCCAGGTCACGCTTCACTGGGAACGTGAACTTCGAGGGGGGAACGTTCTCCGGGAACATCTCGTTCGGCGGGGCGGCGTTCTCCGGGGAGCACACCTTGTTCGCCGAGGCGACGTTCTCCGGGGAGCACACGTTCTTCGCTCTAGCGACGTTCTCCGGGGAATACACGCTATTCACCAAGGCGACGTTCTCCGGGGAGCACACCTTCTTCAACAAGGCGACGTTCTCCGGGGAGCACACCTTCTTCGCCGAGGCGACGTTCTCCGCGAAGACTACCTCGTTCGATGAGGCGACGTTCTCCGGGCAGAGAGCCTCGTTCGATGCGGCGACGTTCTCGGGGGAGGTCACCTCGTTCGATGAGGCGACGTTCTCCGGGGGCACCACCTCGTTCGATGAGGCGACGTTCTCCGGGGACACCACCTCGTTCGATGAGGCGACGTTCTCCGGGGACACCACCTCGTTCGATGAGGCGACGTTCTCCGGGGGCACCACCTCCTTCGGCCACGAAGTACGCCGCGCCAGGTTTCAGAGTGTGCAGGTGTTCTTCGACAGCATCGTTCGGCAGAACGGGGCCCAGATCACAGGATTGGCGGACCCCGACCTGCAGGACGGGGCGACCATCACGTGTGACGGGGAACCGTTCCACGGGTGGGGACGAGATGCCGAGGCGGGGCGGTAAGACTTCCCGGGGACCGCCCACGGCTCCTGTCTATTACCCACCATAATGCCTTCGTTGTGGCGGTAATCGGGTCAAGCAGCACGTGGGGCGACGTCTGCGAGATGCTGTGACGCATGCTTCTCGGTAGTCACGGCCAGTTGGTCGAGGACCTTGTCTCCCTCGTTGACGGGGTCTCTCACGGTGATGTGGCTCGGCCTCGGGTGGTGCTGCTGACCGGTGAGTCGGGGGTGGGGAAGTCAAGGATCATCCAAGAGGTGTACAGCACGCTCCGGGATGGGCAACCGCACCCTGGGTACTGGCCCGAACTGCCAGCGTTGACGAGGGAGGCCGGTGAGGGCGGTATGGATCCGATGCCTGGCCGGAAACTGCTAGGGCCCGAGCCGGAGGACTTCGTGCGCCAAGGTGGTGCGCTGCCGGCGTTCGGGTGGTGGACGTTCGGCTGTGAGCGCCTTCGGACCGGGGCGAACATGGACGTTGTCGCTGCCGCCTACCCGCAGCTGGAAGCGCATCTTCAAGGGATGGCCAGGGCGAAGCTCAAGGCGACCGGTGCTTTCGACCGGCTGGGGGGGCGGGCCAAGCAAGTCGCCCGCGCCCTGAGCGTCGATGTGGCCGGAGAGGGTATCGACCTACTGGCGGACGTCGCAGGCTTCGTCCCGGGAGCCAGCCTGGTGGTGAAGTACTCCGGCCGCGGAATCGGGCAGGCGCGTCAGAGCCTGAAGAACCGGGCGGAACTGGCCGAGACCACGGACATGGGCACCAGGGTCGAACAGGCGCGCACCTCCGCTGCGCAGGAACTGGCCGACACCATCCGGGACTTGTCGCACCCAGGCCTGCCCCAGGTCGTGGTGGTCGAAGACCTACACCGGATGGGGCCCGACCTTGCTGAGCTGCTCGACGCGCTGGCACGGCCTGTGGCGAGCCAGCCTGTCGTGGTGGTCGGCACGGCGTGGCCCGAGGGCGCACACAACAGCGAGTACCGCCGCTGGGTCGACAGAGCCACTGCTGCTGGTCACCTGGACGAGCTACCAGTGGTGCCACTGGTTGAGTCTGACCTGGTCCAACTCGTCCTGCAGCACGCCCCACAGACCGACGATCACACGGCTCAGATGCTGGCGAAGCGGATGCCGAACCCGCACTTCATCAAGCTATGGCTCACCTCGGGCCAGGTAAAGCGCAGCATCGCCGAGACTCAAGGACGGATCGAGCTCGACCCAGGGGAACTGGACCGGTTGCCGACCTCGGTGCGGGACGTGGTGCGGATGCGCTGGGACGAGCTCCCAGCCCCGGTCAAGAGTGCCCTCATCCGAGCGATCTCCAGCCGCGCTACGAACCCTAGTCAGAGCGACGCTGACGGTGCTATCCCGACCTACGACATAGCGACAGTGGCTCATGCCACCGAGTTGGCGCGGATCGGTCAAGACGATCTGGCCGATTGCCTGCGACATGCTGTGAAGCCCTTGTCCTGGTGCTTCGACCAAGACGACATTCACTGGGTGCGCGAGCACATGCTCCTCGACACAGTCCGGGAGTTCATCGAGGACCAGGACCTCGGCCTCAGTAAGATGGAGATCGCTCAGCTCCACGACGCGACACGTCAGGTCCTCGCTGAGGCCATCACCGAACGAGCCAACGGCCAGTCGGCGATGCCCGGGACGCCGCACAATCTGGCTCTGGCGCAGTGGTTTCTCGACCTGACACGACCAAACGAAACTGTCTCCGATGCTGTTCAGGTAGCCGCGTACACGATCGCCCTGCAGCTCGCTGCGATCTATCGCTATCGGGAAGCTATCAGCCTCATGCGCGACTGGTTTCCAGGTCTTCCAGACGCTCCCCTCGACACCCGCCACGCTGTCGCGTACTGGCTTGGTGAGGACGGGCGGGTGAAGGACGCGATTACGGAGTTCGAGGTGCTGTTGGAGGACCGTACCCGGGTGCTGGGGCCGGAGGCCCCGGCCACGTTGATCACCCGGAACAACCTCGCGTACTGGCTTGGTGAGGACGGGCGGGTGAAAGACGCGATCGCCCAGTCCGAGCAGCTCCTGGAGAACCGTACCCGGGTGCTGGGGCCGGAGGCCCCGGACACGTTGAACACCCGGAACAACCTCGCGTACTGGCTGGGTGAGGACGGGCGGGTGAAGGACGCGATTACGGAGTTCGAGGTGCTGTTGGAGGACTTCATCCGGGTGCTGGGGCCGGAGGCCCCGGACACGTTGATCACCCGGAACAACCTCGCGTACTGGCTTGGTGAGGACGGGCGGGTGAAAGACGCGATCGCCCAGTTCGAGGTGCTGTTGGAGGACCGTACCCGGGTGCTGGGGCCGGAGGCCCCGGCCACGTTGATCACCCGGAACAACCTCGCGTCCTGGCTGGGTGAGGACGGGCGGGTGAAAGACGCGATCACCCAGTTCGAGCAGCTCCTGGAGAACCGTACCCGGGTGCTGGGGCCGGAGGCCCCGGCCACGTTGAACACCCGGAACAACCTCGCGTCCTGGCTGGGTCGGGACGGGCGGGTGAAGGACGCGATCACGGAGTTCGAGGTGCTGTTGGAGGACCGTACCCGGGTGCTGGGCCCGGAGGCCCCGGACACGTTGACCACCTGGGGCAACCTCGCGTCCTGGCTGGGTCGGGACGGGCGGGTGAAGGACGCGATCACCCAGTTCGAGCAGCTCCTGGAGGACCGTACCCGGGTGCTGGGGCCGGAGGCCCCGGACACGTTGATCACCCGGGGCAACCTCGCGTCCTGGCTGGGTGAGGACGGGCGGGTGAAGGACGCGATCAGGGAGTTCGAGGTGCTGTTGGAGGACTTCATCCGGGTGCTGGGGCCGGAGGCCCCGGACACGTTGATCACCCGGGGCAACCTCGCGTCCTGGCTGGGTCGGGACGGGCGGGTGAAGGACGCGATCAGGGAGTTCGAGGTGCTGTTGGAGGACTTCATCCGGGTGCTGGGCCTGGAGGCCCCGGCCACGTTGATCACCCGGGGCAACCTTGCGTACTGGCTGGGTGAGGACGGGCGGGTGAAGGACGCGATCAGGGAGTTCGAGGTGCTGTTGGAGGACTTCGTCCGGGTGCTGGGGCCGGATGCCCCGGACACGTTGATCACCCGGGGCAACCTCGCGTCCTTGCTTGGTGAGGACGGGCGGGTGAAGGACGCGATCACGGAGTTCGAGGTGCTCTTGGAGGACTTCATCCGGGTGCTGGGGCCGGATGCCCCGGACACGTTGACCACCTGGGGCAAGCTTGCGTACTGGCTTGGTGAGGACGGGCGGGTGAAGGACGCGATCGCCCAGCTCGAGCGGCTCCTGGACGATGCAACCCGAGTCTTTGGAACTGAGCACCCTTTCACCGGTGCGGTGCGCGGGAGGCTACACCGTCTACGGGGCGACCGAGCGGACGGCTGACGCACCTGCCGCAGCCGGGGAGCGACGCCCCCATTACCTACCATAATGGATAGAATGGTGGGTAATATGTGATGTCGACGCCACAGAGAGGGGTGGTCCGCATGAGCGGATTCGCGACGGCCGCGGCGCCGTGGTGGGAAGCCCCGGTCCTGGTGCGGCTGACCGGGTGGGCACTGACCAGAGGCAGCACCACGCGACAGTCGGGGCAGCAGGAAGAGGCCCCGGACCTAGTGCCGCAGGCAGTGCGCGAACGACGCCGGCGGCACCGCGCCGACAAACGCGCCCACCAGCTCGCCACCTGGCCCGTCGACCGGCTGGACCCGCCTCGGCTCCCCGGCCCGCACGGCGAGGACCTGCAGCACCGACTTCCGATCCGGATGCCACGCCTCGGCGGGAGGCGTGGTGCTGATGAGTGAGGAGCTCACCGCGTGGCTGAGTGCCATCGCTGCCGTGATCGCGGCACTGGTCGGCCTCTGGGGCCTGATGACCGCGGTCGCACGCCCAGCGCGGCTGCGCCGCGAGGAGGCCCAGTGGCGCGAACTGCTGGAGGCCGGCACGTGCCCGCCAGGACAGCACCGGCTTGTCGAGGATCTGCACCGGTACGTGGGTGCCCAGCTCGTGGGACAGCGGTTGCGGCCGGCGAGCGATCCGTTCTTGCGCCCTGTGGGGTTCCTGTTCGGCACAGTCTTTGCCGTCCTGCTCGGTGTCCTGGCCGCAGCCATCGGTGTCGAAGTACTCCGGGGCGCGGTCGAACGCGTTGGCGTGGGCGCGTGGCTGTTCCTCCTTGGCCTGGCGGTGGGGACACCGATGGTGCTTGGCGGCCTTCTGGTGCCTCTCGCTGAGGAGGCGAATGCTCGCCATGCCATCGCTCGGGATCTGCTCGCCGACGAGGTTCCCATCACCGTCCGCGCTGACAGTGGGATGCTGGCTCGGTTCCGTCACCACCATCAGTCAACGCGCAGGCACCTGCGCACCGGCGTCGTCGGGTTGGCCCTGGGCGCGACCGTCATTCCAGCGGGGTTGGCTGCCGCTTTCACCGCTGCCTGGCTTGCCGATAATGGGTTGGCGCAGCCGGTGGCTGTCGGCGCGGTGGCTGTCGGTGGTCTGCTTGTCTACGCCTGGGCCTGGGCGTGGTGCGCGCCGCCTGGAGGGCCTTGGTCGAGCCGGCACCTCGCTTGCAGTCTCCCGCCTATCGGGAGATCCAGAACGACTCGGTCGCCTCACCTGTCCAGCCGGCGGCGCAGCCAGGCGTCACCCTGCGAGGTCGACTGCTGGATCTGGTGGCCATCGCCATCCTCGCTCGCCACCGTCGCCGATCATGAGCTCGCCCGAACCACCGGCTCCCGGCCTCTCCCCTAGGTCGCAGGCCGCGGCCGACCCGCTGGCTGTGCTGGCATCGGTCCCGGTCACCGAGGAGCTCACCGACCGGGAGGCCGAGTACGTTGCGGCCGCCCGGGCGCAGAACACCCTGTCCGGGTATGCCGCCGACTGGCGCGAGTTCACCACCTGGTGCGGGGGGAACGGTCACGGGCACCAGCTGCTGCCGGCCACACCGATGGCGATCACCCGTTACCTGACCTACCTGGCCGAGCACGGCGCGAAGACCGGGACCATGTCCCGCCGGCTCTCGGCGATCCGGTTCGCGCACCAGCTGCGTGAGCTGCCGGACCCGACCAAGCACGCCCGCGTCGTCGCCGTCTGGGAAGGCATCCGACGGGTCCATGGCCAACCACCTGTCCAGTCCCGTCCGCTGATGCCGCCCGAGCTGTTCACCGTCCTTGACGCCTGCCCCAGCACCCGCACCTGGGCCGATCCGCAGCGTCCACCAGAGCCGCACCTGGGTGGCGCCCGGGACCGGGTCCTGCTGCTGGTCGGCTTCGTCGCCGCACTGCGCCGCTCCGAACTCGTCGGGATCCGCCTGGAGCACCTGGCCGAGCACCCCAACGGACTCGTCCTCACCTTGCCCCGGTCCAAGACCAACCAGTACGGCGAAACCGCCGAGATCGTCGTCATCCCCCGCGGCGGCAACCCCACCCGCTGCCCCGTCACCGCGATCACCACCTGGCGTCACCTCGCCGGCCTCGAGGACCCGGACGCCGAAGGACCACTGCTGCGGCCAGTCTCCAAGGGCAACCGGGCTCTGGACCGGCCCCTGACCGCCGCGGCCGCGAACACCCTCATCACCACCGCCGTCGCCCGCGCCGACCTCGACCCCCACGGCTACACCGCCCACTCCCTGCGTGCCGGGTTCGTCACCTACGCCCACCTACGCGGCATCACCGACCGCGCCATTGCCCACCAGACCCGGCACCGTTCCCTGGCCACCCTCGGCATCTACACCCGCATCGAGAACGCCTGGACCGACAACGCCGCCACCCAACTCGGGCTCTGACTGCTCCATGACGGGCATGGGGTCACAGGCTGTCGTCGAGCCGCATGAGGTAGAAGAACTCGTGCTGGCGAGCAGACTCACGGCGTCCAGCCGACTCCTTGATCGCGGACGTGACTGCCTTCCCGACGACGGGTGCGGCTGCGATGCCTGCCGCAGCGAAATCGCTGATGCTGGTGAGCGTCTCAACACCGAAGTAGATTCCACCGCCAGTCACCAGCGTCTTCACGTCGATACCGAGGTTGAGTGCGGCGTCATGAGCCAGGCGCGTGTGGGACCCGTCCTCGCGAAGGGTGTCGACCGTGGGCCGCACCACGTCACGCCACAGATCTGTCACCTCGCCACGCATCGAGGGGTCGAACGGCTGCGACCTCACCTTCTGCGTGACCTCACGGACCCCGGATCTGTAGGCGGCGAGCGGGCCGGCCAGCTCTGCACGTGTTTCCAGCCGCCGCGAGGGCCGGCGGGCCGGGTGCGGCGTGTTCTTAGGGTTGTATAACCCCGCTTATGACGGCGACAAGCGGCGGTAGATTTCGCTAAGAACCGACCAGGGCGACCTCGGCAAACTGACCGAGTTGGGCGACGGGGAGCTCGGAGCTGAGGTTCCCGGTCGCGAGGGCACTGGCGTGTGCGAGGAACGCCGGAAGGTTGCCCCTGGCGCTGGGTCCGACATCGATGAAGCAGATGTAGATCGGCTCTCCGAAGCCGCGGACCTGGTAGGGGGCGGGCAGGTCCTCGTTGCCTAGGAGGCTGATGGGGTAGACCAGCGCGCCGGTGGGTTGGGTCCATCGGTCATGTTGGCGGTAGGCGGCCATCTGGTAGATGTCGCTGCGGGGGACGCGGATGCGCCGCGCACCGGGCACTTCGACGAGGTCCACTGCGGGGCTGCCGATGCCTGCCGCATTCTTGTACTTGGCGTCCAGCAGCAGTATCGAGCCGTCAGGGCGGACGACGACGTAGTCGGGGTCGACCTTGGAGGACGACTTCTTGGTTCCCTGTGCGTCGTGGATCGTGGCGGTGGGCACGTCCTCGAGGAGGTGGAGCGAGCTGGCTTCGGACAGGACGCCGCGCAGTGCCTCCTGAAAGAGAGTGGGCATGCTCCAGAGGAAGGCGGTGGTGCCGGTCGTGCCCAGGTCGCCGCTGAGGTAGTTGCCTTGCAGGAAGTTGATGGTGGCGTTGAGGACCTCGGTGTAGTGCCGCAGCGGGCCCTTGGTGGAGGTGCCGCGTAGGTCGCGCGGGCTGCCGGGTACGTCCGCGACCTGGGCGAACCGGGGTAAGGCGGCGTTCACGGCGGCTCGGACGGCGCGGCGCGCGCCCGGGACGGGCAGGGACGCCGCCAGTAGCGCCGCCCGTCGCAGGCCAGCCTTCAGGATGCGGTTGTTGGGGGTGTCCTGGGTGCGTTCTCGGACGCGGCAGGGGACGGTCGCGGCGTCGGCGAGAGCGACATGCTTGGTGATGTACCGGCTGAGCTGGATCGAGCCCTTGACCTTGCCGTGCAGGTCCTGTGTGAGGGTGATCTGGTCGCGTCGCAGCCAGCGGGCGCTGAATCGGTGGACGGCCAGGACGTGCCAGAGCAGGAGGCAGGCGGCGGGGTCGTTGCGGACCTGGTCGACCAGCGCCTGCTCACCGGGGAGCTGGCGAAGGGGCTGGTGCCGTTGGCCGTAGGCGTAGTCGGCCAGGAAGAAGGAGTCGCACCCTTCGAGCTTCGGACTGACGTGCAGGGTGAGGTGCCCAAGGGCGGTACTGACCCGGGCGACCCCGACGTAGGACTCCGCCTGAACGCTCCACCCGTCCTGACCGGGAGTGCGGCTGACCGTGGTCTCGGTCTGTTCCCAGAACGACGCCGGGACGGCCTGCACCCAGGCGTCCTCGAGGGTGGCCGAGCGGTGTTCGGCCAGTCGGAGAACGTGCTCGTCTTTGGTCAAAGCGGTTCGTTCTCGTCAGGGGCTGGGCCGTCGTCGACGCTGGCGGCGGTCGGCAGCTCCTCCGGGCTTGGGGTCGGCGCGTCTTCAGCGCTATCCGGGTCCGATGACACGGAAGTCGCAGGCTGCTGAGCGAAGCCCGTAAGCGTGGCTGCGAGGGCCGCCACGGCGGCCGGTTGGGTCGCGTCCGGCGCGAGCCCGAGCCCTGTGGTCAGGCTGAACAAGTTCCCATCGTCGAGTTCGCCCTCGAGGGCGTACTCGTGCAGCAGTGGGAGGACCTCGTAGACGTAGCGGCCAGCCAGACGCTGGAGGCACTCGGCCTCGTCGGCACCGTCAACGAGGTAGTAGGAGGGCCCGACCCGAAGTCCGGGGGACGTGGAGGCGAGGGCGTCGTCGGTCAGCTCGAAGAGGCGCAGCGCGGCCCGCTTGGCGGAGTCGCTGGGATATCCGGAGTGGCCGGCGATAGGGGCCGCGGATGCGGGCAGGTCGAGGAAGACGAACCGGCGGCGCAGGGCGTAGTCGATCACGGCGATGGACCGGTCGGCGGTGTTCATCGTGCCGACCAGGGCGAGGCTGCCAGGGACGGTGATAGAGGCGTGCCCGTCGACTGTGTAGGGGGTGGCCACGGCCTCGTCGCGGTACTCCAGGGCGTAGAGCAGCTCACCGAAGATGTTGGCGATGTCGCCGCGGTTGATCTCGTCGAGGATGAGCACCGGCTCGGCGTTCGAGCCGGCGGTCGCGAGCTCCTGACCGACCGAGGCCATCAGGCTGAAAATCTTGTGCCTGGGGGTGAACGTCACCCCGCCCTCGACGGGCTCGGCCACCAGGGCTCGGACGAAGTCGGTGTAGTCGTAGCCGGGATGGAATTGGACGATGTCCCACACGGTGCTCAGGCCTCGCCGGATGACCTCGGCGGCGATGTCCTCGGGTCGGCGTTCGTTGGCGGGCAGATCGGCGAGGATGCCTTGCAGACGGCTGTCTTCGGCCCGTCCGCTGGTCGCCCAGTCGATGTAGCGGCGAGCGAGGTAGGTCTTGCCGACACCGGGAGGGCCTTGAAGCACCACCTGCCGCCGGCGCTCGAGCTGCTCGGCGAGCTCGGCGAGGTCGCCGGGGATGGGTCCTCGCTGGGACACCGGCTGGGCGTTGCCTGGCTTCCCGGCGGCCGCCGCACGGAACTCCGCGGGGGCGAGGTTGAGCCAGTGGTTGGCGCCCATCCCCAAGGCAAACTCCACTCCTGCCCCTTCGGCGGCTCCGAGGTGGTGCTGGGCCAGCTTCTCGCCGAGCATCGTGACCAGCGCCGGCACCGCTTCCCGGGTGGGGAGGGTCCGGTCGAGGCCCACGATCGAGCCGCCATGCTGCTGCGGAACAAGCAGGCCGCACTTGTCGGTGAGGCGGAGGATGTTCGTGGTGCTTTTGTCGTCCTTGGGGAAGTCGGACTCACCACTGCTGGCCGCCTCAGCCGTGAGGGCCTCCTGAAGCTTGGTGCGGTTGATCATCTCGGGCCGTAGGAGGCCTTGGGCGTCGGTGAGGATAGTGCGGGTGATCCGGTCAAGGCGGCCGTCGGCGATGTTCAGGGCGCACCACAGCAGCAGGCCAGCGTCCGAGCGTCCATCTCGGCAGGCTCGCAACAGTTCGTCGTCGACGACGACGCCGTTGCGGGCGGGCGAGGTGCCGACGATCGGCGGGTCGTAGGACACGATGTCGTTGTAGAGCGGACCCGGTGTGCTGCCTTGTCCGTTGTCAAGCAGCGCCTCGACGTCGCCGGCGGTCGTGACGCCGGGCTCCAGCGTCGCTAGCTTGGCGATCATCTCGTCCGGCTGGGTGTACTTGGTGAACGAGATCTTGCCGATGGTCGGGAATGGGCTCACGGGGTCAATATGCCGGATCCGCTGCCGAGAACCGGGTGGTTCCGGGCAGGCCCGCGGGTCGCCAGCGGGCTTCGGCGCGAGGAATCATCGAGTCGTGTCAGTGCGGGCCGGCGCCTTGTGTCGCACCTCGTGGTCGGATTGTGGCCTCGGCGCACTCGAGTAGCGAACGCACCCGGGCGATGCTGTAGCCGGTGTTGGCGGCGAGATCGCGGATGCTCTTGTTGCCGTCCTCGTACTCCTTGCGCAGGGCAGCGGCGACGGCGGCTTGGGTATCGGGCTGTAGCCGCTCGTAGGGGTCCAGGTCGGGGGTGTCGATCGGGCCGCCTGCGTACCCGCGGTGGACCTTCCCACGGGGCTCGACTTCATCGAGGGACTCATCGCCCCATACGCTCCAACCCTTTCGTGGGTGTCGGGCGAACAGCTCGAGGTGGGGGCCGGGTGAGCACGCCTCGATGAGCTCGTACTGCTCGTCCGGCTTGCGGCTGTGCTCGCGTTTGCGGGTCTCGATCATGTTGACCTGACGGCGAGCTGGGGCCAGGGTGCGCATTGACCCGCGCACCCCGAACAGCAGGATCTCGGTGACGTTGCGGAAGTAGAACCCCACGCCTCGACCGTCGGGACCGCCGTCCTTGCGGCGCTTGGCCCACACGACGTTGCTCACGTACCGAAAACCCCAGGACTCCATGACGGACAGCCCGTCGGGCAGCAGCGCATTGGGGACCCACAGGTATAGGTGCGCGTTCTTGGCGGCCACGTCGGCCACCTCGATGTCCTTGATGGCCGCTAGAGTCATGGTCGAGTAGCGGTCCAGCCGGCGATGTTCCGGTGCGACCTTGCCGGTGCGGTTGGTGAATCGCCACGGCGGGTCGGCCAAGACCGTCTTGAAGCCGCCTACCACCTCCGGCAGGGGTGCTGGTTCGGAATCGGGGCGCAGGGGCTGAACGGTCTCGGCGGTCACGAAACCGACCGTAGCAGGAATGGATCTTTCTTTGGATCTTCTGTGGGCCGCGTGTCGCGGTCACGTCGCCCGGGCCGGGTGCGGCCGGGCTGACCGCCGGCCTCGACCTCTCGGGGGACGTCCCACGTGGGGTGGACCGCGAGGGGCCCGAGGGCATCTGACCCGTCCAGGTCGTCCAAGGTCGCGCGCTTCTCCTCAAGCCGGCGCAGCGTGACCCTGAGCTGTTCGACGTCGGCGAGCCAGGTCTGTGCCTGCGCGGTCAAAGCTGCTGCCCCCCTGGCGAGGAGGTGGTGCTGGTCCCGGACGGGTACGGACGGGGAGAGGACCGCTACGGCAGGTTGTTGCGGTTCGTCCGGGTGGGCGGCGCCGATGTCGGCCTGGAGCTGGTGGCCGCCGGCGCGGCCCGCGCGGACCGGGCCGCGTCCCCGGCCTATGTCGCTGCCGACTCCGAGCACGCAGGGAGAGCGTGGTCTCTGGGGGCCTGCACGTCGGGACCTGGTCTCCCGGCCGCCGAGGTGAACGCTCGCGCCGCGCCGGCGACTTGTGGAAGGTATGGGTGGTCCACCGCCCATCTTCGGCGCGGCCCCGTGCCCCCTCCCCATCCGGGGCCGTGCGACGGAGGCCCGTGAGGTGAGGCAGGTGCTTGGAGATGTCGGAGTCGGATCCCGGGTCGGAGCGTGACCTGCTCGACCAGACGCGGCAGCAGCTGGTGGGAACCTTGGAAGACCTCGGGAAGCTGCAGGAGGCGCTGGAGCGGCTGCCCCAGGCAGCTCCCGACGTCGTCGACCAGACCGACGGGACGGTCCGGTGAGCACGCCGCCGGCCCTGCCCGAGCGCGGCTCCTACGCAGTATCCACCGAGGAACTCGCCGGGGTACTGCACCAGGCGGACAATCGGATCCGCATGGCTCGGGACAGTCTGGACGCGGTGCACCAGGACGTCTCCAGGTCACTGGTTGCCCTGGGTGAGGTCGAGATCGAGGTCCGCAAAGGCGAACGCGGTGTCGGGCATCCGTTCGCACTGCAGCAGGCATTCGAGGACCTGCGTCGCCGCTCAGAACAGGCTTCCGTCGACGCCGGTGAGGTGCGCGAGCACCTGGGGCACACGCGCGGCGCCTTGGCGGCGGGGCAGGTGCTGCTGGCGGGGATGCCGGCACCGGACACCGATCAGGAACGGGTGGACCGGGACGCGATGCACACCCGCCTGGGGCGGCTGCATCAGAGGATCGGTGAGATCCTGCCGATCGCCGAGGACCTGACGGACCGGACCAAAGCCACCGGCGAGCTGGCCACCCGGGGCCGTGACCGTGCCCGGAGCGACCGGGCCGAGGTGCACGACCTGAACCAGGACGTCGCGAGGTCGCGCGTGGTGGCCCGCGACCTCGACGGCCCGGTGGACGCGGCCGAGGTCGACGTGCACCGGGCGGCTGGGCAGGCGCAGGCCGTGGCCAGCGCCGCCAGGCTGCGCACCACCCAGACCGGTCGACACCACGGCCCCCAGGTCGCGCCCGCCGGGATCCGGCGATGAGCCGAGAGGCGTCCCCACGAGACACACGGGGCAGCGAGCTACCGACGCTGCTGGCCAACGCGCGAGCCGAGCTGGCCACTTGCCACGACCGGCTCCTGGCCCGCTGGTCCAGCCTCGTGCAGGCCGAAGTTTGCCTTTCTCCTCTGCGCACCGGTCCCACGCACCACGAGGTCCTCGGTGGATGGGCTGAGCTCGCCGGGAGAGTCAAGGAAGACCACCAGCTGTGTTCGAAGGTCCTCGGTCAGCTGCACTGGGCATGCCGGGTCGACAGCGGCGACATCGGCACACCCACTCTGGTGACCGAGACCCTGCACACCGCGATCACCCACGCAGCGTCCCTGGCTTCCTGCCTCGAGGCGGCCGCGCACACCCTCCACACCGCCGGCGCCGACCCCGGCGGCCTGGTCGAGACGGCGGCCATGTGCCGGCGCTTCCTGGGAGCCGCCCAGCACGACCTGGACCGGGTCATCGCGGACGTTGCGCAGGCAGCCTCCCTGGTGCCCCCTCCCCCACAACGGTGGCACCTGCGGGCCGTCATCTAGACCCGCTGTCTCCCTGGGCCCGGTCGTGTCCCCCGGTCACGAGCGGCTGAACCCGCCCCGCGGTGACTAGGCCCAGGGCGCCACCGCACAGGCTGCCGATCCCGCGCCGGGCGACCCGGGCCCCTCCGGTGCCTGGGCAGCGGCGGTACCCAGGGCGTACACCCGCTCGTACATCGGGGGGGAGGGGTCCACCTGCAGCAGCCAGCGCGCGAACGGGCCCGCTAACCATGTCCCGGCGAGGGCGGCGTCCGCGAGCCGCAGCCGCCCCTGTGCCCAGGAGCGACCCCAACGGGGCACCAGGTAGGTCAGGACGAGGACAACGATCGCGGCCACGTGGAACGGGTTGCGCTCGACCCAGGCGAGGTAGACAAGGACCGGGACGTACAACCCGCGCAGCCCCCACCCGGCCCGCAGCATCGGTGTGAGCAGAGGCAGCCGGATCGAGGCCAGGAGGTGCCAGGGCCACGAGGCCGCCTGCACCGCCGGCTCCCACCGGGTCGCCCCGGAGCGCAGCAGCCCCAGCTGGTGCCCGACCCGGGCGGTGGCCTGCTCACCGGTCAGGGTGCGCCGGCGCAGCTGCGCGATCACGTCCTGCCCGAGCAGGATCGTGCGCGACCCGTAACCACGCACATCACCACCGGCGACCACCCTCACCCGTAGGCCACGGACGTGCAGCTGTTCGAGCTCTTGCGCGTGGCGCACCGGTGCGGACATCGTGAACTGCTCCGACGGGGTCAACCGGCGGGCACTCCGGACCAGGGCGGGCACCCATCGTTCACCCCACGGCGGGCACGCGGAGAGCACGGCGAGCGGCCACAGCAGGAGCACCGCCCATTCCGCCATGGCGGGCAGGACCGGGCCGATCGTCACCACGACCGCCACGCTGACCGTTACCGGCGTGACGGCATCCAGGATCATCGCTCGCCGCGCCGGGCCGTCCATGGGCGTTCCTTCCAAGGGGTGTCACCAAAGCGCATGACGCACTGTGCCGTTTCCGGCAGCGGTGAACGCCTGCCGCGCCCCCCATGCCTTGTGGTGGGTGTGAGACGAGTTTGCCCACAGCCACCGACAGACCCTTCCCGTTGTCCACAACCTGGGGTCGCCGGCACCGCAGGTGGGACCTTCCGTGGCTGGATAGGTGCTGCGGCGGGCTATCGGGTCCGCGCGCACCGTCAAGGAGGTCCGTCATGAGTAACACCACTACCGCCCTGCCGCCGCTGCAGCGTGAAGGGATCCAGCGACTGGCCCAGGTCGCCGCTGTGCTCTACCAGGCTCAGCACGAACTGCTGGCCCACCCCGACACCGATGTCTACGGACTGACTCTGGGCGACGTCGTCGTCCTGGTCGACGACGTCCTCGAGCTCCTGCCTCCGGGTGTGATGGTCCGGCATCAGCTGGCCTGTGGTGAGGATCCGCTCCGGCTACTCCGGGAGGCCGAGGTGCTGCTGACCGGGCTGACCATCGCGGCCTACCCACCGGGCACCTCCCCGGTCGTGTCCCAGCTCATTGACGCCGCACGGAACCTTGCAACCGCACGTGGCATGCCCTACCCGCCACCGGAGCTGAGCGATGAGTGAGCTGGACGACCAGCTGGCTCGCCTGGAGAGGGTCGCGGCGGCACAGTTGCACGACGTCGTCGGAAGGGACCCGATCGAGGCGCTGCGAACTCTGCCTGAGGTCGTGGAGGCGGCCGCCGGGATCTGGGCTGCTCTGCCCGAGAGTCCGCAGGTCACGGCTGACAGCGATCCCATGGATCGTCTCCTGCAGGCCACGCGCACCATCGGCCAAGTGCTCCGGACGCACGGTGGCGCCTATGACTCCGCCACGGCGCGGGATGAGGGGCTGCTCCCGCTGGGTGAGGCTCTGACCGAGACCGAGGCCCTCGATCTGACCAGCAGCGACCCGGCCGTCGCCCGCGGGCAGCTCATGCACATCGTGCACTTGAGCGCGCACGCAGCCCGGGTGCGGGTAGCCGGCGACCTCATCGGCCCGGCGACCCGCGGTCAGGACCGCCCGCTGCTGCAGCGCGGACTCGCAGAGGCCACCTCCGTCGACGAGCTCTCCGGGTCCTACCTGCGACAAGCGCATTCGCGTCGGACTACCCACGCCGCGCAGGAGCCGCAGGATCCGCGAGATCTGGGGTTGATGCTGGCACGGTGGGACATCACAGCTCACCGCGCGATCGTCACCGCCGACCATCCCGCCACGCTCATTCACCTCGCTGCGGGTCAGTCCCTGTCCTACCAGGCCCTCCAGCCCCTCCTGCGCGCGATCCAGCCTTCGGGGGTAGACGCGCAGAGCGAGCAGCTGATCAGTCGGCTCGAGCAGGCTGGTCGCGCCTGGACCGACCTCGGGGCGTTCTGGCAGGACCTGCAGGGAGCACCCCGCAGCAGCCCAGTCGGCGATCGAGCCCTACTCGAGGCGTTCAGAGACCTGCGCACCGGGTTCCGTGACGTACTCATGCGACCGAACGGGGAACCCCGTTCCGCGGAGGAGACCGTCTCCCGCCTCGACGTGCGTGACACCCTGGAGAGCATCCACCAGATGCTGGTCAGCACCGCCGGCCACGCCCGCGCTGTCGACGACGTCACCCAGAGACCCGAACGCATCCCGGTCAACGCCCGGGCCGGGCAACGCGCGCTGACGACCTACCTGTCCCAGGAAACGTACCCGGACCAGTTCCTCAACCAGGACGGGTCCGCGGTCATCACCCCCCGGGACATCATGCTCGACCGGCCCGTCCCACTCCCCCAGGCACTGCGCGCGGCTGCTGAGCAGCACTCCACGGAAGTGGTGCGGGCCTCCACCGCGGCGTTTCACGCCAGCGGGCTGGCGCCGACGGTGTCGGCTCCGCCATCACCGGTGCGGGGAATGTCTCGTCGGCCCGAGCACGTGGACCCCTCCCCCGCCGGTATCTCAAGGACCTCGCCTGCGCGGTGACACGCCGCGCCAGGCACGATGCAGTCCAGACGGTCGCGAACTGGCTAGGGTCGATTCATGGCAAGTGGAGCAACGCACCGTGCGCCGGGTCGCACCGCAGTCGTCACTCTCCGTCTCTCCCCCGAGGATCGGGCACTGTTGAATCAGATGGCGTCCGATCGGGGGCTGTCGATGCAGTCTTACCTCGAGTCCGTGGCCTTCAACCGCGAGGTGCCGCCACGGCGCCCCTCTGGTCCCGTGCGTCGTAGCCAGGACGAGGAGCTGCCGATGACTGGGTGAGACCTGACCGGGGCAGTGCCCCGGCAAAGACGAAGGCCCCCTGCGCCAACAGGGAGCCTGAGCGTCTGAAGTTGTTCGGTCCGAGCGCCAACTCGGAGCGAGTGCAAGAACTCCCGAAACCCAATGTGAGGAGGTTCTGTGCTGCCCAGCGTAGCACCATCATCTCAGCCTGCCCCTGCGGCGAGCGTTCGGCGTGTCCCTGCCGTAGTGACCCAGCTGGACCAGGCATTGTTCCAGGGGTCGGGGTGGTTCGTGATCGACGCGAAAAACCAGCGGGTTCCGGGCGTGGTCGTGACCTCGGCCGAGCAAGGCCTGGACCTGATCGGACGAGGTCTGGTCGCGTCCGTCGTCGGGAGGCTTGTCGACGACATCAGGGCGGTCGACGTCGACCTGACCGGTGAACGTGGCCACGCGGTGACCGAGACGATCGCGGCATGGTGCCGCGATCGCGGCCTGTGGCACCTGGTGCGGCCCTCGGGGGGCGGTGAGGGGCGTGCGCACGTGCTGGTCGCTGTCGGTGGCCACGGCGACGGCCTGAGCGAGCACCTGGAGCAGCTGCGGACCCGGTGGAGGGCCTCCCGCACCACCATCGACCTGCGGTCCACGCTCCGGCCGCTGTCGGCCCCGCACCGGACCGGCGGCTGGACCGCCCCCCTGGGTCACCTCACTACCGCGTTGACCACGCTACGCCGAGCGACCACGGCACAGCAGGGCCGGACCAGCCAGGCACACGACCAGCCACCGCCTGGTAGCGGCCCGCCCCGCTCCCCCAGCGTGGGCCTACTCCCCCGCCGCCACCGTGGCCGCCGCGACCTCCCCGCGCCCTGGGAGAAGTACCTGTCTCAGGGCGTGCGGCCGGATATCGCGGCCGACCAGCCGGCCAGCCGCTCGAACTACGAAGCCCTAGCCACCGCCCACCTGCTCTGGGCCGGCCACGACCCGCAGAGCGCATGGTCGCGGATCACCACGGCGCACCCGAAGGCCTTCACCAAGGCACGCGCCAAGGGGCGCACCTGGTGGACCACACACGTCTGGGACCCGGCCGTCCGGGCCGACGACAACCACACCGGCCCGGCGAGGCCCGACGACACCACCGCCGCCGCGATCGGACACGCCAGAGCCCAGCTGACCGACGCAGCCTGGGGAGTACCCGAGCGCTCCCGCCCCTACTTCCTCATCATCGGGCACACCGTCCTGGACCGGATGGAGCGCACCGGGCACCGGCGCATACCCGTCCCGGAGCGGGACCTGGTCCTGGACACCGCCCTGACCGACCGTCGCACCATCCGCCAACACCTTGCACGCCTCGAACGCACCGGGGTCCTGAGGATCCACCGGGACACCCTCGACCCCGCGGAACGGGCCACCACCAGCTACGAAGCAGAGATACCGGCCGCACCAGACCAGGTGGGGGGACAACAGCAAATCCCCCCACCTGGTTTTCACACCCCCTCCCCCGAACGCCTCCCCGAAGGCTGCCCCGCCCACACCTGGCTGCTGCTACGCGCTCTGACCGAAGATCCCTTCTCCCCCACTGACCTCGCAGTTGCTGCCCAGATGTCCCGCACACCCGAGCTCACCCCAGGCCAGCAACGGACACTTCGCTGCGCGCTGACCTGGTTGGCGCAGATCGGGTTGGCCAGGTGCGACGAGCACGGTAGGTGGCGTCGCGGCCCTGGACTCGACCCGACGGCGGCACACCAGGCCGACATCCGCCAGCAACAGCTTCGTGCTGCGATCGAGGCAGAGCGAGCTGACTACAGGGCACCTAGGCCGTCGTCGTGGCGTGCGCAGCAGGCCCTCGCGCACAAACGTCAGCGAGCCAAGGAGGTCGCCTGGTGGCGGGCACTCTCCCCCGCCGAGCGGTCATCGCGCCGAGCCGCTCTGGAGGAGCAGTTCTCCGCGAGCAGCGTCCAGGAGCAGCACACGGTCAAGACGAGTCTGGTGCGTCGACAACGGCGGCTCGGTCTCGACCCCGTCCGCCGGCACCAGGCATGGGTCGCCGCGCATGCCAACGACGAAAGGCGCCTCGAGCGCGCCGAATCGTACGCAGCACTCCCCCCGCCACTGCAGGTCGCCCGCGCCAGAGCCTGGCACCAGCATCGAGCCGATCACGGAATCCCACGCGACCTGCAGCCCCGCGGCCGCATCGAGCGCGAACTCAGCACTGTTGTTCCGACAGCCGCCGACGGCCTGGCGACCCCCGAGAAGCGGACCAGACAGATCGTCAGCTGACGGTAGCGTCGGCCAGGTAGTAGCGCAGAGCCGCCGCGCACAGCGCCGACCTCGGGGAGGCCTTCGAGTTCACCACCAGCTCGTCGATCGCGGCCACGTTCATCCTGTGCAGCTGTGGGGCAGCTCGGCAGCTGCACAGCCGGCCGGAGGGCCGGAGCAAGAACCCGTCGTCGACCGTCGTTTTCGTCTCACCCGCGGCCAGCAGGTCCGCCAGACGGCCCTGAGCGGCCGTCAGCGCGTCCATCAGAAAGTCGCCCTGGGTCACTTTCGTGGCCAGGGCACGCAAGCGACCTCAAGGACAACAACCCCCCATGTCATGGGCCATGCTATACGTATAGCTATGGGTATAGCGGGTGTGTCATGTCTTACTAAGAAGCGTGTTGCTACTGAGGCGCAGGTGACTAGTCGGTAGCGTGTGCAGTATGGATCAGTGGTCTGAGGCGTTATCTCGTGTGGTGTTGGTTGCCAACCGCAAGGGTGGTGTGTTGAAGTCCTCGGTCTGTCGTTCCGTCGCGGGTGTCGCGGCGGGAGAGGGACTGCGTGTGTTGGCGGTCGATGGAGACCCGCAAGGGAACTTGTCGGGGGTTGATTTCGGGCTCGAAGGTGACCGTGGGCGGAACCTGGCGATGGCAATGCAGTACGGCTCGGAGATAGTCCCCACGCAAGTTTCGGACCAGATGCATGTGGTGTGTGGCGGTCCGGAGTTACAGGGCGCCTTGGGGGCGTCCCTGACCCCTGGAGCCGAGGTGTCTCTGGAGGAGAATCTGCGTGCCGCTCTGGGGCGGTTGTGCGAGATGAAGGGTTATGACCTCGTATTGGTGGACTCGGGGCCGGGTGACACGAGGCTGCTGGATGCGTACATGGCAGCGTCCCGATGGCTGGTGGTCCCCACGATCTGGGACGAGGGATCTCTCGCGGGTGTGGAGACTGTCGGAGCCCGTTACGCACGGGCGGTGAAGGCCGGCTCGGAGATCGAGCTGTTGGGCGCGGTGCTGACCAAGGTCGACCCGGCGGCGTCGAAGCAGAATCGAGAAGTCCTGGAGGACCTCGCTGCAATGCTCGGTGACGTCCCACCGTTCACGAGCACCATCAGGTACAAGCGGGCGGAGGCTGCCGATGCTCGTAGATACGGACTGAGTGCCCGGGAGGTGTCTGTGGAGGCAGTCAGGCAGCGCCGCTCGCGTCTCGAGGGCCTTAGGGCGCGGGCGAACGGGCAGAAGGCACAGGGCGACAGCGTGAGTTGGTGGTCCAGGGGCTCGAAGTCGGGCACCGGGCTGGCTGACGACTACGAGGCGTTGACCAGAGAGATCCTGACCAGGATGCGCGAACGGAGCCTGGTATGACGGAGTTACGGAGAACAGCACGACGGCGCACCAATGCCTTCGATGCCTCCCGGGCAGCTGAAGACGAGCCGTCGATGCCGCCGGTCCCGACCGAGGAACCACTAAAGGACCTGCTGCCGCCGCGGTCGGCGGACGCGGACCACAAGCCGTCCCACGTCGCTGAGAGGACCAGAGAGCTGGCTGCGCGCCCTCGTGGACTCGGAGGCAAGGGCACCGGGGGAGGCGGCGGCATCGTGACACGATCCGGGAAAGTGCCAGCGGACCTGTACGCCCGCGCCCAGCACCTGGTCAAAGGGGTAGGCCGTCCCTCATGGGGGCAGGTTGTGGCCTGGACGTGTGAGCAGCACCAACAGGCCGTGGTGGACGAGGTCCTCGCGCTGGTCAAGCCTGACCTACGCGCACCTCGTGGTCAGAATGTCGTCGCGACAGGACGAACTCAGGTGAACGCCCGGCTCAACCCGGCGGAGTACACCGTGTTCGACCAGACCCTGGCCACCGCCGTCGAGCAGGCAGAGGAGGCATACCCGGGTCTGGGAAGGGTCCCAGTTACTGTTCTGGTGACGGCGGCGATTGCTGTTGCTGCCCGCACCGTGGACACGTCAGGCGACGATGCGTAATCCGATGCCGGCTGGCGCGGCTCCTGATCCCGAAGTGCCCTCGAGCTGGGTCGAAGGGATTTGGGTGCTGCTGGACTCACCAACGGCCAGTGCCGTCGCGGTTCTTGTCGCGGCAGTCCTCGCCTGGTTCGGCGTGAAAAGGCAGATCGAGGACGCGCGGCAAGCCAGAGGGGAGCAAGCGAGGCTGGACCGCGAAGCCAGGGCCGAGCAAGCCGAGTTGGATCGGCAGTCTCGAATCGACCAGGACGCCCTGGACCGGGAAGCCCGACGCGAAGAGACAGAACGTGAGCGCGGCAGCGAAGCGCGACAGCGCTGGTGGACCATGGCGAGTATCCTGTGGGAGAACGCCGCAAGCATGCCCGCCGAGCGGGTCTGGGACGCAGTTAAGGCGATGGACTCAGAGGATCTAGCAAAGGAGCAGGCAACGATGCTGGACTTGATTCTGAACCGTGCCCTGGACGCCGAAGTAGAAAGACCAGGGGTGCGATGAGTGAGCGCAGAATCCCCGGAGAGGTTTAGCGGCATGAGCAAGAAGGTCATCGTCGAGGCCGTCGCCCGCGAGGCAGGCATGACCCCGGCCGCTGCCGACAAGGTCGTCAGCTCGGTCCTCGAGGCCATCTCGGCCGAGCTCGAAAACGGTGAGAAGGTCTCCTTCCCTGGTTTCGGCACCGTCGAAGTCGGCGCGCCCGCCGCCCGCACTATCCGCAACCCGCAGACCGGCGCGTTGATCCGGAGTGCCGAGAGCAAGCCCCCCGCCTCCAAGGCTCCCGCGTTCAAGTCTCCGCGTCAGGCCCAGACCTTGCTAGCAGACTCCCCTGCCTCAGACGAGGGCAGCGCCCGCGAGGTGGATCCGCAGGTAGTTGTTGTTCCCGTTGTCGTCTCCTCGAGTTCAACTGAACCCACAGAACATAGGCAGGGCGGTAGCCATGGTGATGTCCGATCTATGACGGAGCATCAGCTAGAGGATGCTCGTGAGTGGGCCCGTGCCCTGAGGGAGCGGCGGGACCGCCTCGCACACGACGCCTGAGGGACGGAGGCGGCCCTCAGAGCGAGGGGTGAGCACATAGAGTGTGTGCCCGTGCCGTCGGATATCTCGTGTTTTGATCCTGCCGTTCTGAGGGCGGCTCGGGAGCAGGCAGGGATGACACAGCGTGCTGTCGCGTTGGCCCTCGGGGTCGCCGGTGGGGAGCGGGTCTCGGCATGGGAGGCGGGGCGGGGAACCCCGCGCGATACGCAGTTGGCGGCCCTGGCAGAGATCGTGGGGGTGAGCGTCGACGAGCTCGTGCCGGGGGAGCGGGCGTGAGGCTGATGAGATTCAAGGCGGGTCTGTCGGTGCCGGCTTTGGCGACCGCGATGAGGGTTTCAGTGCGCACCGTGTTCCGATGGGAGTCAGGGGAGTACACGCGCCTTCCTCCCGAGGACGTCCGAGCCCGGCTCGCGAAGTCCCTCGACGTGGAGCCATGGAGGGTCGAGAACGCGTTCCACCACGATCGTGCCTGAGCCGTCCACAGTGGTGTGCCGGCGTGGCTGAGGGTAAAGACTTGGTCAAAGTGAGGCTGGGAGGAGCTAGATGCGGGCTAGCCTTTGGCTGAGTGAATAGTCTTCGCTGCGCAGGGCGGGGACCGCTGACGCGAAGGGCCTGGCAGGGGATGTCTACCGAGCTGTGCGAACAAGCGACCATGACAAGCAGTGCGCGGCGCTGTGACGCTAGTGCTATTCTGCCGTTTCAGATGAGTGGTGAACGCTGCGGGGCAGGCCGAGGCTTGTCGTAGTGATGAGAGAGGACTCCGAGAATGACTGACACATCGCGGGCCGCCCGGTTCGTGGTCGTCGCCGGTGCGACGGTCCTGCTGCTCGCTGCCTGTGACGGGGACGAAGGCGAGCTCTCCGGCTCGCCGACCAGCCCTGCACCGGTGACCTCCAGTGCGCCACCATCGACGAGTGAGACCGCCGCGACGAGCGAGACCCCCACCCTGTCGCCGGCCCAGCAGGACCGGTCCGACGTCGAGGCCACAGTGCTTGCCTACGCCGAAGCGCTAAGTCAGGCCTACGCGGGAGGTGACATCGAGGGCATCTACCCATGGTCGCGCGACGTCGCCCGCGACCAGTGGACGACTCAGATCATGGCGGAACGAGAGCAAGGTCTGACCATCTCAGGTCTGACTGATGTGGAGGTTCGCGAGGTTGCTGTAGACGGGGATCAGGCTGACGTTCTTGCGTGCGTTGACTACTCCGAGATTACGGTGTCTGACGCTGAGGGCCAGGACATCACCCCGGATCGGGAAACCGGAGATCTGATCCTCAACGACTACGTGCTTGAGCGCTATGACGATGGTGAGCACGGGTGGATCGTGGTCGACGATACGAGCCGGAGTGAACCGTGCGACGGCTGATCGGCTTGCTCGTGCTGGGGTGGCTGTTGGCTTGGGTGACTGCCCTGCCCGTCGCCGCGAATCCCGCCAACTGTGAGAAGCGCAGCGAAACAACAGGCCAGTGCTTGATCTTCGTGATGCCTCCACCACCGGACTACCCTCCCGGTGGCGGTGGCGGCGGTGAGGAGGGGGGCGGCACCGGCGAGAACGTGTGTTGGGACTGGGTGCAGGAGGCTGAGGTCGCTTGTGTGGTCGGTGGCTACTACTGGTCCTCGTCGTGGGCGTGCCACACCAAGTACGCGGACCCGCAGCCGGGCTGGTCGGACCCGGTGTGGTCTGGGCGCACCGATGGCGCGATCTATGAGTGCGCTCGGGGGGTGACGTTGACGGACCCGCTGCCGACCTCGAGCACGCTGCGGTGGTCTGCGGCCCCGCCGTGGGGTGCGCCACCGGACCCGCGTGAGCTCGCGGAGCAGGCGGTGGAGTCGATGCAGCTGCGCGCGATCGACATCGGGATCACCCCGCTGTCGTACACGGAGACCGGGAGCATCGGCCTGGTGGGCCTGCCGCAGTGGCTGTGGGTCGACGACGAGGGCCCCTCGACGTGGGGACCGATCACCAGGACCGCGACGTCGGGCCCGTACTCGGTCACCGCGACCGGGACCGTGGATCGGATCGAGTGGGATATGGGTGATGGGCAGGTCATCGTCTGTGACACCCCCGGCACCCCGTACCAGGAGTCGTTCATGGACTCGCGGTCCCCGGACTGCGGGCACGACTACTACGAGGACGACGGCTTCTACGACGTGTCCGCGACGTCCTATTGGGTGATCCGGTGGGCGGGCCTGGGCCAGTCCGGAACGATCGAGCTCGACTTCACCCAGACCACACAGATCGCCATCGGCGAGGTTCAGGTCATCACGCAGTGACCACCGGCCAACTCCAGGAGAGATGATGACGTCGACCACCACGGCAGCCCCTCAGGGGCAGTTCCCGGCCGCGGAGGGCACCCAGACCGAAGCCTCGGTTGAGGTGACTGCCCCTCCCAAGTTGCGCCGGCGTCCTATCCAGGTCTTGCTGGCCCTGGCCCTGGTCATTGCGGGTGCCTTGCTGGCGGTGTGGGCCTGGTCCGCGGCCACGGACAACGTCTCGGTCGTGGCGCTGCGGGAGACCGTGCCACGCGGGTCCCAGATCGGCGCCGAGGACCTGATGGTCGTCCAGGTGAACTCCGACCCGGCGCTGCGGACCGTGCCAGGCGATCAGCTGGAGTCGTTCGTGGGCCAGCGTGCCGGGCTGGACTTGAGCGCCGGCACGTTGCTGTCCCCGGACGTGGTGGTCGAGGAAGTCGTCCCCGGTGCCGGCCAGTCCGTGGTGGGGTTGGCCCTCGCGCCGGGGTCGCTCCCGGGTGAACCGCTGCAGGTGGGGGACCGGGTCCGGGTCGTCGGGACCGCCGGGCAGGGTGACCCGGCGCAGGTGTCCGACCCGGTCGAGATCCCGGCCGAGGTCGCCAACTTCAGCGTGAGCGAGACCGGGCAGGTCATCTTGTCCGTGGTTCTGGACGAGACCAGGGCGGGCGAGGCCGCAACGTGGGCCGCCGCGGGCCGGGTCGCCGTAATCCTGGACAGCAGCGAGGACTGAGCGCATGTCCGTGATCGCCCTGACCTCCGCCTCGGGTTCTCCTGGGGTCACCACCACCGCCGTGGGGCTGGCGCTGAGCCGGTCGCGTCCGACGATCCTGGTGGATGCCGACCCCACCGGTGGGTCACCGATCCTCGCGGGATACCTGCGTGGGCAGAGCATGCCGACCGATTCCTTGATCGACCTGTACGTCGCGCACAACCAGGGACGCCTGCGCGAGGCAGTCCCGCAGGCGACGCTCACGCTGCCGGATACCAAGGTCACCCTGATCCCTGGGGTCCGCTCGCACGTGCAAGCAGGGGCCCTGAGTGGGCTGTGGGACCCGCTGCTGGGCGCGTTGAAGGCCCTGGGGGGCACCGGCCAGGACACGATCATCGACCTTGGTCGGCTCGGGCTGGAAGGTGCCGCTGGCCAGTTGATGCTCGGAGCCGACCTCACCCTGCTGGTGGCCCGGTCGGACCTGGTGTCGCTGTCCGGGGCGCGCTCGTGGGCTAACACCTTGCGGGCCCGCTTCGAGGAGTTCGGCGCCGGTGCCGCCCTGGGTGTGCTGCTGGTCGGTCCGGGCCGCCCGTACAGGGCCAAGGAGGTCGCCGCCGTGATGGGCGTCCCGGTCGTCGCGACGGTGGAGTGGGACCCCAAGACAGCGGCCGTGTTCTCCGCCGGTGCCCAGGTGCGCAAGCTGAACCAGGCACCGCTGGTGGCCTCGTTGCGGTCCGCGGACGCCGCGATCGCGGCCGCGGTCCAGGCCGCGAAGGAAGAGTTGATCGACACCGGGGAGGGTGCGGTCGGATGAGGCTGGAGACTGATCAGACGGCGCCGGCCGCTGGCGGGGCTTCGGCCGACCCGGCTGGACTGCCCCTGTTCGCTTCCGAGGCCCCGCCGGAGGGGCACCGGGAGCCCCGCCAGGGGGAGCCGGGTAACCAGCCGGGCCGCCCCGGTCGGACTCGGGGGTCGTTCAGCCTGTCCGGGCTGGGCTCACAGCAATCCTCGCTGCGCGTCGTCCCGCCCTCGGACCAGGCCGCCGCAACGCAGACCACCGCAGCTGGCCGCCCGGCGGGCGACTGGCGGGACAGTGACAGCCTGGACTGGATGCTGGTGGCCACGCTGCGGCAGGAGGTCGCCGACCGGCTGAGCCAGGAGTCCACCGGGAACCTGCTGGAGGACCGCGCCGCGCAGCGCGAACGCGGCTGGGCCATCATCACCGACCTCCTGAACCGGGAGTCGACCGAACGTGTCCGGGCCGGACAGGAGGCCTGGACGGTGCCGCAGGCGGGGCGCCTGGGCCGCGCGGTCCACGACGCCGTGTTCGGGCTCGGCCGGGTGCAGCCCCTGGTCGATGACGACGATGTCGAGAACATCATGATCTTCGGACACGACCGGGTCGTGCTGGGCCTGACCGGTGGGCGGCAGGTCCCTGGGCCCCGGGTCGCGGACAGCGACGAGGAGCTGATCGAGTTTCTGTCCTTTGTCGCGAACCGGTCCGAGGTCAACGCACGCCCGTTCAGCCCGGCACACCCACGGCTGCACCTGCGCCTGGACGGTGGAGCCCGGCTCGCGGCGCAGGCGTGGGTCTGTCCCCGCCCGCAGGTCGTGATCCGCCGGCACCGGATGCAGGAGGTCTCGTTGGACGACCTGGTCGGCCTGGACGCGCTGACCCCGGTCGCTGCCAACTTCCTGGGCGCGGTCGTTCGGTCCGGTCGTTCGCTGGTGGTTTCCGGGGCGCAGGGCGCCGGGAAGACGACGGTGGTGCGGGCGCTATGCGGACAGATCCCTCGCCAGGAGGTCATCGCCACGTTCGAGACCGAGTACGAGCTGCACCTGCACGAGATGACCGACCGTCACCCGCTGTGCTACGCCTACGAGGCACGCCCCGGGTCAGGTGAGCTCGGCCCCGACGGCCGCCGCGCCGGTGAGGTCACCCTGGGCGAGCTGCTCTTCGACTCCTTCCGGATGAACTTGGACCGGCAGATCGTCGGTGAGGTCCGGGGGCCCGAGGCGATGGCCATGCTGAAGGCGATGCAGTCCGGCACCGGGTCGATCTCCACCACCCACGCACCGCACGCCGTTGGCGCCATCGAGAAGCTCGTCACCTGCGTCATGGAAGCCGGGGAGCACGCGAACCACGCCTTCGCCGTCCGCGCGGTCAGCGCCTACATCAACGTCATCGTGCACGTCGCCAAGGACGTCGAACCGCAACCGGACGGCACCGCCAGGGTGTACCGGTACATCTCGGAGATCCTGGTCGTGACCCCGGGGGAGAAGCAGCTCGGGTACGCCACCACCACGGTGTTCAAGGCCGAACCGGGGACCCGCGTCGCGACCCCGCAGATCTTGCCCGACCAGTACCGGTCCCTGGCCCACCACGGTTTCGACCTCGCCGGCTACGTCGGCGGACAAGGACGGGTCGAATGAGCTTGGTGATCCCCGCCGTTGCCGGTGCCCTGATCACCGGCGGGTTGCTGCTGCTGGTCCTGGGCCTGACCCCACGCCCCGTCACGGCCCCCCGGCCACGCCGACGTATGACTGCGCGGGTACGGCTGACCCGGCGGACCCGGATCAGCCTCCTGGTCGGCCTCGCCACGGGTGTCCTTGTCGCGGTTCTGACCGGGTGGGTGGTCGCGATCGTCATCATCCCGGCGGTCCTGGTCGGTCTGCCCACCCTGTTGAGCGCCCCACCGGCCCGCGAAGAGCTGCGTCGGCTGGAGGCGATGGAGGAGTGGCTTCGGTCCGTGTCAGGGGTCCTGACCGCCGGCGTCGGCCTGGAGCAGGCGCTGATCACCTCGCTACGGTCCACCCCCGAGCCGATCCGCCCGGAGATCTCCCGGCTGGTGGGTCGGCTGCGGTCACGGTGGGGCACCGTGCCGGCGCTGCGACTGTTGGCCGACGACCTCGACGACCCCACCGCCGACCTGATCGTCGCCAACCTCGTGCTCGGCGCCGAACGGCGCGGGCCAGGCCTGGCCACCGTGCTGGAGGCGGTGGCCCGGTCTGTCGCCGAGGACGTCAAAGGACGACGAGAGATTGAGGCAGACCGGGCCAAACCCCGCGCCAATGTGCGCCTAATCACCGGCATCAGCGTCGTGGTCCTGGGGTACCTGGCGTTGACCGGCGAGTACGTGGCGGCCTACGGAACCCCCATCGGGCAGATCGCCCTGATCGTGCTGCTGACCGGCTACGTCCTGTGTCTGCTGTGGATGCGGATGATGACCCAGGGCAAGCCTCTGCCGCGGTTCATCGGGTCAGCCGTCCGCGAGCAGGTGCCGTCGTGAGCACGCTGCAACTGTTCCTCGCCGCCGGCGCCCTGGCTGGGGCCGGCGTGGCCCTGCTCGTGTTGCGCCTGCTGCCGGCCCATCCGGACCTCAACGAGACCCTGTCCAGGCTCTCGCCTACCGGCGCCCGGCAGATCCGAGAGCGTCACCAGCACCGGCTGACCCGCAGCAGCGACATCCGCGACGTCCTGGGCGTCAGCGGCGAACGGCTCCTGCCGAGCCGGATCTGGGGCCGGGTCAACGACCAGGACCTCGCCATCCTGCGCAAGACCCGGACCCGCTTCTATGGGGAGAAGCTGCTCTTCGCCGCACTGGGTCTGCTGGCCGGGCCGCTCGTGACGCTGGTGCCGACGATCTTCTGGGGCCTGCCGATCTTCATCCCGGTCGCGGCCTCCCTGACCCTGGCACTGGGCCTGTGGTTCATCCCCACCTACAACGTGATCGACGACGCCGGTAAGGCCCGCGCCGAGTTCTCCCGAGGACTGGGCGCCTTCATCGACCTGGTGGCCCTCGAGCGGGCCGCCGGATCGGGTCCCCGGCCCGCGATGGAGAAGGCCGCCGCGGTAGGCGACTCCTGGGCGTTCCAGCGGGTCCGCGAGGAACTAGCCCGGACCCGCTGGTCGGGCACCACACCGTGGGACGCGCTACGGCAGCTCGGTGAGGAGATCGGGCTGCACGAGCTCCACGAACTGGCGGACATCATGCGCCTGTCCGGCGACGAGGACGCTCAGGTGTACGACCAGCTCCGGGCCCGCAGCTCCGGCATGCGGTCGGCGACGTTGCTCGCGCAGAAAGCGGAGGCCAACGCCGTCTCCGAGCGGATGACTCTGCCGATGACTCTGCTGGCTGTCCTGTTCATGGGCATCCTCGTCACCCCGCAACTGCTGCGTCTGCTGGTCGGAGGGGGCTGAGCGCCACATCGAACCTTCACCCGCCCAAACACCGGAACACCGCACCCACGATCACGCCACCACATCGGCAACCCACCAGGGGGACCTTCCCCACATAGAAAGGGCCAGCATCATGAGCCGCACCACCACCCTGCACACCCGGATCACCAGGACGGCCCGCGCCCTGCACCAGGACGGTGAGCGCGGCGGTATCAGCGTCGAGCTCGTCGTCCTCGTCATCGGCCTGTTCGTCCTGGCCGGTCTGGTCATCGCCGGCGTCACAGCGTTCGTGACCGGCCAGTTGGGTCAACTGGGCTGATGATCTTCCGGAGCCGACGCTCACCGGCGGGCCACCCCCCAGGGGGAGGGCCCGCCGGTGAGCGTGGATCTGCCAGCGTGCAGATCGTCATCCTGGCTCCGATGCTGTTCCTGTTCCTGTTCATGATGGTCCAGTCCGGCCTGTGGTTCCACGCCCGTTCCCTGGCTCTGGGTGCTGCCCAGGACGTGCCCGGGTCGCGGCCGGGGAGCGATCGAGCGCCGGGGCCGGAGCGGCCGCGGCCAGCGACTTCCTCGCCAGCGGCGGCGGAGCAGACGTCCTCCTCGGTGCGTCGACCAGCGCGGCACGCTCAACGACCACGGCCACCGTCACGGTCAGCGGCACCGCACCCTCGCTCGTTCCCGGGTGGGCACCACCCATCGTGCAGTCCGCGAGTTTCCCCGTCGAACGGATCACCGGATGAGCAGCTCCCTCTCTCGTCGACCCGCCCGGACCCGGCATGGTGACCGGGGTGCGGTCGCGGTCGAGCTCGTGATCCTCGCCCCGGTGCTGCTCGTCCTCGTCATGATGATCGTGTTCGCTGGCCGGTGGGCGCTGGCCCAGCAAGCTGTGCAGGCCGCCTCGGCCGAGGCAGCCCGCGCGGCCTCGATCGCCCGCTCGGGCGGAGAGGCCGGCGGCGCCGCCGACGGTGCCGTAGCCGCCTCACTGACCAACCAGCATGTGCGGTGCGCCTCGCACAGCGTCAGCCTGGACACCAGCGCCTTCGGGGCGCCGGTCGGAACCCCGGGTCAGGTGAGCGCAACCGTCAGCTGCGTCGTGGACATGAGCGACCTGAGCCTGCCGGGGATCCCCGGGTCACGGACCTTGACGTCGACGAGCAGCTCCCCTCTGGACACCTTCCGAGGGAGGAACGGCTGATGAAAACCCGACGATGGCTACAGCGCGCCGACAAAGAGCGGGGGTCGGTGAGCCTATGGACCGTCATGCTCGCCTCGCTCGCCCTGATCATGGTGGGACTGGCAGTCGACACCTCCGGGCACATCCACGCCATGCAGGAGGCCCGCAGCCTCGCCAGGGAGGCCGCCCGCGCCGGCGGGCAGGAGATCGAGAAACCTCGCGGTGTGCTCGGTCAGGGCGCAGTCGCCACCCCTGTTCTCGCGGCTGCCGCGGCGAACTCCTACCTGTCCGCGGCCGGTGTCGACGGCTCAGCCACGGTCACCGGCCCCTACACGGTGCAGGTGGCCGTCACCACCACCTACTCGACCAGGTTCTTGTCCGTCATCGGGATCGGTTCGCTGTCCGCGACCGGTACCGCCGAGTCCCGCATCACCCGCTCCATCGAAGGGACCGAGCAATGATGCGCCGAATCACCGCGGCGGCACTGTCCACGACCCTCTTGCTGGCCGTGCTCGCCGGCCTGCCCGCCCTGTTGCTGGCCGTGGGCGGCAACCCGCTCCCGGACCAGCTCCCCGACCCGGACCAGGTGCGCCGGGCGCTGACCGCCCCCGACGACGGTCGCCTCGTGCTCGCCGCAGCGATCCTGGCCGGGTGGGTCTGTTGGGTCCTGCTCCTCGGTGCATGTCTGCTCGAGGTTCTCGACCAGGTCCGCGCGCTACGCCGGCCCGGGCACACCCTGCGCCCGCGCCCAGCCGCCGTAGCAGCCTGGCGATGCCACGGGCCTTGATGCGGCCCCTGGTCGCCAGCATCCTCACGCTCCTGGTCACCGCCCCCGCGGGCGCCAACCTCACCGCCGGACCGGCCATCGCCCACACCGCCACCGGCCCCGCGGTCCCCGAGGCGCAGGACCACCCCGGGTCCGGGCAAGGGCCCCGGCAGGCCGTCGCCGATGAGACGGCGACCTCCGAGGAGGGATCCGGTCCGGCCACACACACAGTGAGCCCGGGAGACACGCTGTGGCAGATCTCCGAGGACCACCTCGGGGCGGGGGAACGATACCGGGAGGTGTACGACGAGAACTCCGGGCAACTGAGCAGCCCGCACCTGATCCACCCCGGCACCGTCCTCAGGCTGCCCGGCACCCCGGAACGCATCCGCGACCTGGAAGCCATCGACGTGACGGTGGCCCCGGGGGATACCCTCAGCGGCCTTGCCACCCAGCACCTGGGGGACGCCGGCCGTTGGCCGGAGATCTACGCCGCCTCTACCCAGATCACCCAGGACTCCGGCGCCCGCCTCGTCGACCCCGACCTGATCCAACCCGGGTGGCAGCTGCACGTCCCTGTCGACGCCACCGACCTCGACGACCAGGGGGCCGCAGGCCCGCAACCTGAGACCTCACAACCACACTCAGGCGGGACCGCGCAGACACCGCCGGAGGATGTAGGACCCGACGCGGCGCCGGCCCGGGGCGCGGTCGCGGGACGACACTTGGGAGCCGTGTCCACCCCCGACGTCGCCATCGGCGAGGACACCACGCCGGCAGAGGGCTCGGCACCGGCCGCTGCCACGCAGCCCGGGGAGGCCGCGGCCGACTCAGAACAGGACGACCGAACGGTGCTGGGTGCCGTGCCCTGGCTGGTGGCCGGGCTCGCCGGGGGCGGTGGGATCCTCGCGGGGGCGCTGTGGCTAGCGCTGCGGGGACGGCGCCGGGCACAGTCCCGGCACCGCCGTCCCGGACTGCACGTCGGTGTCCCTCTGCCGGCCGAGCTCGCGCCATTGGAGCAGACCACCCAGACCGTCGGCGCGGTCGCCGCAGTGAGCCTGGAGACCCTGGACCGGGTCCTGAAGCACCTGGTCGCGCCGACTGCCGGCGACGCATCCGCGTCCGTGCCGCAGCTGGTCGCGGCACGGCTGAGCAACCGGGACGGCATCGACCTGTTCCTCGCCGACCCGCAGGACTACCTGCCCCATCCCTGGGAACCGATCGGCGACAGCGGCACCCGGTGGCGCCTCGCCAACCCCTTGACCGGGCCCGCACCAGATATCGACGCGCCCTACCCGCTGCTGGCGACCATCGGAACCGACGACACCGACGGCACCTGGCTGCTCAACCTCGAAGGCCTGCACGTCGCGATCTCCGGGGACCCCACCATGGCGCACGACCTGACCCGGCACCTCACCGCCGGGGCCCTGCTCAACCCGTGGTCGCAGAGCGTGCAGATCGACTGCCTCGGCATCGGACAAGAGCTGCAGCCGGTAGCCCCCTCACGGGTGAGCATCCACGACACCGACACCGACACCGACATCGACCTCGAGCACGTGCACCACCACCTGGAGCAGACCACCGCCCGCGCCAGGCACCACCAGGTGAGCGCCGCCACCGGCAGAGTCCACGGAACGGGAGACGACACCTGGCCCGCGCGCCTGGTCATCGCCGGGACCGACACCGAGCAGACCCGACAGCTCGCGGACACCATCAGCGCCGACCCAGCCCGAGTCAGCGCCGCCATTGTGATGGCCACGCCCGGCCAGGACCGGGCCGGGAACCCGTCTCTGCTGCTGGACCTCACCCCCCACGGCCGGGTCCAGGTCGCTGGTGTGGGGCTCGACCTCGTCGCCGTCGGGCTCACCGCCGACGAAGCGGCCGGGGTCGGGATGCTCTGCGCCGCCGTCGACGACCACCGCGAGCAACCGGTCCCCAGCCACGACGTCGACGACCCGCAGGACCTACGCCACTACATCGACCACTCCGGTGCGCTCCTCGAACCGCACCGGTCCACCCCGGCACATCAGGCGCCACACCAGAGCGCACCCGAGCTGCCGGATGACTCGACGGTGAACGGCACCGACGACCACGACGCCGCGAGCGTGCTCCCGGCACCAGCGCAGGACTGCGTGGCCGTCGCGGCGACCACGGAGGAGGACCTGCACCAGATCGCGCCACCGGTCACCACCCAGACCCGGGACCGCATCAGCGACGCCGACCCCACCCTGGATGCCGACCTCGCAGCGTGGCACGACCCGCAGAGCAAGCGCGCCCGGCTGCAGCTGCTGGGGCCGGTCCAGGCCCGCACCTCCGGCGCCCCGCAGTCCCACAGCAAGGGCTACCTCACCGAGATCCTCGCCTACCTCGCGCTGCGCCCCGACGGCGCCACCCCGGATCAGCTAGCGGACGACTTCGGCCTCACCCGCAAGAAGGCCCGCGACTACGTCTCCACCGTCCGCGCGTGGCTCGGTGAAGACCCCGCGACGGGGCAGCTGCACCTGCCATATGCCGACGACGTGGTTCGGCACGACGGGGTCAAGCTGTACCGCCTCCACGGCGTACTCGTCGACGCTGACCTGTTCAAACGGCTGCACGCCCGTGGGGTCTCCCGCGGCCCCGATGGGCTCACAGATCTCCTCGCCGCCCTGCAGCTGGTGACCGGCCAACCGTTCGACCGGCTCCGACCCCAGGGGTGGGGCTGGCTCTTCCAGGACGCCGAGCGCGTCGACCAGTACCTCGTCGTCGGTATCGGCGCCGTCGCCCACCTGGTCACCGTGCACAGCCTGGAGACCGGCGACCTGGACCAGGCACGGTGGGCGACCCAGGTCGCGAAGAAAGCCGACCCCTACGCAGAGACCCCGAACCTCGACCTCGCCGCGATAGCCATCGCCGAAGGCCGCCACCAGGACAGCGCCAAGCTGCTCCGGGCGCACGTCACAGACCGCAGCGACGACCACCTCCCGCCCCCCGAGCTGCCTGCACGGACCGAGGAGATCCTTGACCGGCACAAGGGCTGGTTGGAACAGTCTCAGGACGCAGCCGCCTCCTAGCCTGGGCGAGTGGTTGCAATAATCCCTAACTACTCACTGCGAACTCTGTTAGGCGAGTGGTCAGCAAGTTCGGCTATCGCTGCGGCCCTCGCTGCTGTGACCGGGGATGTGGCGGCACCTGCCGGTCTTGTCGTTGGCGAGCAGACAGCACCGGTGCCTCTGGGTAGGGCTGCGGCGAGGATTCGGCGTCCAGGGCGGCGCGCATCTGGTCCAGGGTGAGGATGTGCGCTGACCCGGACTCGGCGCGGGCTTCCTCGTAGCGGGCCAGGACGTAGGGCACGAAGACCGGCATACTCATCCGGACCTGACCGCGCCGTGGAGCGTAGATGTCGCCCTGCTCAATGAGTTTCTGTCTGACCATGGCTGCGCTCCGGTGGCTCCGGCCGAGAGCGGTTTCCATCTGTCGGGTGGTGGCGGTGCCGCCGTTAAGTGCGAGGGCGGCCATGTACTCCATCTCCCGGTCGGGCATCCGGTCCCACCTCGGGCCCAAGGTACGCCGGCTGATCTGACTGCCGGCACGTTCGATGCCCTCGCGTGCGTCCTGGACGGTGATCTGGTGAGGGCCGGCCGCCGCCTGCCAGATCTCGTGGGCGATGAACTGGATGTGGGCGGGGTAGCCGTTGGACGCCGTTGCGACCGCGTCGAGCGCGTGCGGGTGCCACGTCACGTCGTGCTGCTGGGCGGGGAGGCTATCGCCAGCTCGGTCTGGGTCCGGGTCAGGGTCAGGGGGATGTGCTCGAGGACGAACAGCCGGTCCGGGTGAGTCACGCCGGCGTTGGTGAGGACGTCGATGGTGTGCGGCAGCCCACTTGCGGCGAAGGCGACCGGGGAGGTGGGATGGTCCACGTTCAACCGGTGCAGGGCGGCCGCGATGAGAGTCAGGTCGCTGGGGTGAGCAGCCTGGAGCTCGTCGACCGTGACCAGCACGCCGCCGCCTCCCCGGTCCTGGCGTACGGCGTCGGCCACAGCGTCCAACGCCCGGGCGAGCTCGCCCGGGTCGTGGACGGGGCCGGGGCGTGGACTATCGGCGTCGCTGGTGTTGATGCCGACGCTAACTCCGGCCACGCCGACGCTGAGACCACTGAGCCGGGTCAGCGCCCCCTGCGCCTTACGCCAGACGCTCTCGCCCTTCTCCACCCTCGCCCGGGCCTGACCCGCCAGCGATTCCACCAGGGAGACGTGATGCTGGGCGGCCTGAAGGTGCACCACCTCGAAGTGGTGCTCCCGCGCTGCTTTCCCGTAGGCCGTGAGCAGTGAGGTTTTGCCCACCCCCCGGGGCCCGGTCAGCAGCATGTCTCGCGCTGCGACCCGGCCCTGGGCGACCAGACCGTTCAGGGTCAGCTGCCACTCGTTGACCAGGTCCTCGCGCCCTGCCAGCACCGGTGGGCTGTGCCCAGCGCCGGGGGTGTAGACCGTCCCCTCCATGAGTTCATCCTCACTTATCCAGTGTCAGTTGACTAAATCAACATACATGGTGGCGCGAGCC
>NZ_MKKF01000009.1:0-60340 GCF_001942435.1 Serinicoccus sp. CNJ-927
CCAGACCCAGGAGGTGACCACCACCCTCGTCCCCGCCCTGACCGCCTAACCCCCCGACGAGGGATCACACACTCGTACACCACTCCACCGGACTTGACCTGAGGCGGGGGCCGCTGCGGTATGCCGGGAGTAGACCCTCGGCGATGCGGCGTCGCAGTGTCCGGATACTTATGCCAGTTCGTTCTGCTGCAGCGGCCAGGGACTCGTAGCGCCGAGCCTCGGCGGGTGCGCGCTCCATTGCATAGCTCATACCGCCCTAAGCCACGTAGCCCACCAGCACAGCATCAACCAGTTGATAAGACATGCGAACTACCTGTCGCGTAGCGCGATTCATGCTGACGCCCGGAAGTCAGTGCCCGCCTGTGCCCGACCCTAGGCAAGCACGGTGTCCAGCGTGTCCTTGATAGCGCGTGCGCGATCCCCGGGGTATCAGCGTGGCAGCAAATCCCGTCGCAGACTACGCTTACTCGCTCTTGGGACGCGCCAGTTCGGAGAGCTTGGTGGCAATCTCGGCGTCTCGGCCCTGAGCGGCGTGCTGGTAGCGCAGCGCGGCGGCTACGGTCGAGTGCCCTAGACGTGCCTGGAGCTCGGCGAGCGTGGCTCCGCTTAGGGCAGCCATGGTCGCGCCGGTGTGCCGCAGGTCGTGGATCCTGAGGTCGTCGCGTCCAGCGGCTGAGCGAGCCTTGCGCCACGCGGTGTGGAGCACCGTCGGCTGCAGATGACGCCGGTGGTCACTCCGGGAGGGGAACAGCAGCGCACCCGCTTCGGGCAGCACATGCTGCTCAAGGTGCTGTTGCAGCGCGGGGACGATATGCGGGGGCAGGCTCACCTCACGAGTGCCAGCCGCCGACTTGGAGTCCCGATGACCGGTTGGCCGCGGACCCAGGACACCGCCCGGGTCACCTCGACGACGCCGCGGTCCAGGTCAAGGTCGCGCGCAGCTCGAGCACCTCCCCCACCCGCAGGGCGCACCAGGCGCAGAGTAGGACAAGGGCGCCGAGCTGGTCCGGCATCTCCTCCACGAGCACATTTAGCTCGTCGAGCGTGGCCGGGCGAATCTGCTTCTTGGTCGGAGGGTTGGAGGCGCCGCGGACGCGGCACGGGTTGCTGGCGAGGAGCTCGTCACCCACCGCCGTGGTCAGGACGGCTCGCAACAGGGCGTACGCCCGTGCGTTGACCGTCGAATGGTCAGGGGAAAGGCCGGCCCACCACCGCCTTACGAGAGCCGGCGTAAGGTCCGAGACCAGTAGTCCCCGAACTCTGGCTCGAGGTAGCGCCGCAGCAGGTGCTCGTACCCTTCGACGGTCCGCGGCTTGAGGGGCCGGTCAACCAACCACTGACGGGCGCACTCGCCGAAGGTCGGTGGTGCCAACCGCTCGGCGACCTCGGCCCGACGCTTGGGCGCGACCCAGCCTTCGCCTTCGACCAACGCACGCTCATACGCGAGCCACGCCTCAGCGTCCGCCTTCGAGTCGAAGGTATGTGGGGCCGTGTGTCGCCCTAGGTCAGGTCCGGTGTAGCTCGCCTGCCACCGCTTGGACGGCAGCCGCCGCAGTGCCCCGAAGCCTCGTCTCGTCGCCATCACAGCCCCATTTTGTGCAACATTCGTGCAACTAGAGTGGGAGTTCGTGGGTATACGTGTCAGCGCCCGACGCGAGGGGCTACGGTCAAGTTGGCTGCGTTTGTGCAGTTCAGACGGCTAAAAGCCCTGGTCGGAAGGAGAGCTGGCGAAGGGACTCGAACCCTCAACCACCTGTTTACAAGACAGGTGCGCTACCAATTGCGCCACGCCAGCGCGTCCAGCGCGGAGGCCGGACAGCGCGTCGATGCTACCCGGCTCAGCCGATGACGTTGCTGTTGAGCCACTTCTGAAGGCTGACGACCGTGCGGTGGTTCATGTAGGTCGAGCCGTCGCGGGAGACGCCGATGTAGCTCTGCAGCGCGGCCTGCGACTTCGGGCCCCAGACGCCGTCGACGCCGGTGCCGACGCGGGCCTGCACGGCGCGGATGGTCGTGCCGTCCCACCGGCCGGTCTCGGAGACGCCCACCCAGCGCTGGATCGCCCTGGTCGTCAGCGGGCCGCGGATACCGTCGGCGACGAGCGGCGCCATCTGCGAGCCGCCACCTCCCCCACCTCCGCCGTCGTCACCGACGCGTGTCATGATGCTGGCGCTGATCCACCCCGAGCGGCCCTGCAGCTTCACCCAGCCGTTGCTCTGCACCCCCTGAAAGCGGGTGCCGTTGGCCGCACCGCCGATGACGCTGTGCCCGGTGCTCGGGCCGGAGCGGATGTTGGCGCCGGCTCCGGCGCTCACCTTCCACGTCTGCACCTCGCCGCGCGGCGGCTCCGGATCCGGCTGGGGCTCCGGCTCGGGGGCAGGACTGCCGCCACCGGGGTAGGGCTCGAGACCGTTGCTCATCGTCAGCCCGGCGCGTACCGAGCACACCGGCCAGGCGCCCGGCCCCTGCACCCGCAGCACGCGCTGCGCGACGGTGATCTGCTCCGCCTTCGTCGCCTGGTGGGCATACCCGGCGAACTCCTGCCCGCCGAAGCCCTTCCACGTCGGGTGCCAGAACTGCAGCCCGCCGTAGAACCCGTTGCCGGTGTTGATGCTCCAGTTGCCGCTCGACTCGCAGTCCGCGACGCGGTCCCACACGTTGTGGTCGTCCGCCGCAGCGCTCGGCGCGGTCAGGCCGACCGAGGCCAGCGACGCGGTGCCGGCGAGCGTGGCCTGACCGGCGCGGCGCAGGGCGACGCCGGTGCGGGCGACGCGATGACGGGCAGGGCGGGCCATGGGGTGGGTCCTTCCGGATGGGGCAGGTGTGACGCCTGGGACGAGGCGCCCGGACCACGGTAGGGCAGGGTCGGGCTCAGGGGAAGGCTTGTGTGACGAGTCTCACGGCATAAATACACCTCGTGAGGCTGCTGTGACGGTATGTCGTGGCCTCAAGGCAGCCCGAACGGCAGGTAGTCCAACGGCGTCGTCCCGCCCGGCAGCGGCCACCAGGAGACGACATCGCCGTCGAGCAGCGACCAGTAGGCCAGCGCCCCGCCACCCACCAGGCACAGCGTCACCACCACCATCGTCGGCACGCCCAGCGGCACCGCACCGCGCACCACCGTGCGCGACCCCCGCCGCAGCGGCGTGCTCCCCGGCCCCCACCACCCGAGCCAGCCACCGACGAGTGAGCCGACGGCGACCGCGACGGGGTGCGTCGGCCCGATCCCCGGCGCGACCGAGGTCGTCGTGAGCAGCCCGGAGACGACCAGCGCCACCACCCCGGCGATCGCCAGCGGCAGCAGCAGCGACAGCAGCGTCGACAGCGCCGCCGCCACGAGGTGCCACGGCGAGGCGAGCACCGCCATCGGCACGTCGCTGCGCCGACGCCCGGCCTCGTGCCGCCGGACGACCAGCCCGGTGAGCGCCCGGTCGACCGTCCGCGTCGTCAGGCCCCACACGGCATACAGCCCCCACGCGAGCAGCGGCGCGGCGCAGGCGACCGCCGCGAAGCCGAGCAGCATCGCGGCCAGGGTCCCGCTGCGCGAGCTGCGCCCGATCCGCGGGTCCGGCTGGCCCTGACCATGCGGGCCCCCGACCTCGGGGTATGCCCCGTCCCCCTCCGAGCGGGGCGGCACCTCGGCGCCCGGTCGCCGCTGCTCCGGCGCGGACCCCCATCCCTGCTGGCGCTGGTCCGGCGCAGGCGCCCACCCCTGCTGACGCTCGGCGTGGCGCTGCTCCGGGCGGGCGGCGTAGCGCTGCTGCTCGGCCGAGCTCGGCCACTGCTGCGGCTCGCGAGGGCGCACCGGCGGCGGAGGCACGGCGCCGCGCTCCCACTGCCGGGTGCTCGGCCCGGCCGGGGCGGCGCGGGTGACGTCCGGCATCCGGCGCGGCGCCTCGCGGGTGTGCTGCACCTGCGGCGTCACCTGGGTGGCGTCCGCGCCGCGGCCGCCGTGGTGCGCAGGGTCCTCCTGCGACAGCCGGGGCAGCGCGCCGGTGACGTCCTGGCCGCGGGCATACAGCTCGACCGCGGCGAGCACCTCCTCGGCACTCGGCCGCCACGAGGGGCGCGGCGAGAGAGCGGTCGCCAGCAGAGGCGCGAGCTCGGGGTCGACACCGTTCAGCTGCACCCGCCCCCGGACCACCCGGTCGAGCACCACGGTCATCGGGCCGCGGCCGAAGGGTGGCTGGCCGGAGGCGGCATACGCCAGGCACGCCGCCCAGCCCCACCAGTCGGTCGCCTCGGTGATCTCGCCGCCGTCGACGAGCTCGGGCGAGAGGTAGCCCGGTGTCCCCATGACCAGCCCGGTCGAGGTGAGCCGCACGTCATCGGCGACCTGCGCGATGCCGAAGTCGATGACCACCGGCTCCAGCCGCTCCCCCTCGCCGACGAGCAGCACGTTGCCCGGCTTGAGGTCGCGGTGCACGATGCCGAGCCCGTGGATCGCCTGCAGCGCCCCGGCCAGGCCGCGCGCGAGCCGCAGCAGCGCCTCCCGCCCCAGCGGCCCCTGCTCCTCGATGACGACGTCCAGCGGCCGCCCGGGGACGTAGTCCGTCACGATGTAGGGCGCCGGCCCGTCCACGTCGGCGTCGATCACCGCCGCGACCTGCGGGTGGTGCACCCGCGCGAGGGTGCTGACCTCGCGCCGGAGCCGCGCCCGTGCCCCCTCGTCGTGCGCGATGTGCGAGCGCAGCACCTTGATCGCGACCTCGCGGCCGCGCTCGTCGTCCGCCCGCCAGACCACCCCCATACCGCCCTCGCCGACGCGCTCGCGCAGCGTCCACGGACCCAGCGTGCGCGGCACGACGACCGGCACCGCCTCGGTGGCGTCCGCCGACGCCGGCCCGCCGCGACCGGTCGCGGGCACCGGGCGCGTCGCGTCGGGGCGCGCGTCGTCGGTGCGAGGCAGGTCGGCGGTCACGGGATCCACGGTATGCGCTCTTCCTGGGTCTGAGGCGAGTTCCCGGTGGACGTGGTGTGGCGGGTCGCCGCACACCTCCGCCGAGCGAGCGGTGACGGTGGTGTCGCCTAGGCTGGCCCACGACGACGACCACGGGGGACCTGGAGGAGCGTGCATGAGCAGCGAGCAGACCTACGACTTCGTGATCGCCGCCAACCGGCTGCCGGTGGACCGGCACACCGCCCCGGACGGCAGCACCGAGTGGCGCACGGCCCCCGGTGGGCTGGTCACCGCCATGGACTCGGTGATGCGCGGCTGGGACGGCGACGCCGCCTGGGTGGGCTGGCCCGGCTTCCCCGGTGAGGCTCCCGAGCCCTTCGACGAGGGCAAGCTGCGGCTGCACCCGGTGCCGCTGTCGGCCCAGGAGCTCTCCGACTACTACGAGGGCTTCTCCAACGACACCCTGTGGCCGCTCTACCACGACGTCATCGTCCCGCCGACCTTCCACCGCTCGTGGTGGACCTGCTACCGGGCGGTGAACCAGCGGTTCGCCGACGCGGTCTGCGAGGTCGCCGCCGGGGGCGCGACCGTGTGGGTCCACGACTACCAGCTGCAGCTCGTCCCGGCCCTGGTCCGGGACAAGCGCCCCGACGTGAGGATCGGCTGGTTCAACCACATCCCCTTCCCCCCGGTCGAGCTCTTCGCGCAGCTCCCCTGGCGCGAGAGCATCCTGCGCGGGCTGCTCGGCGCCGACTTCCTCGGCTTCCAGCGCCCCGACGACGCCCGCAACTTCGGCCGCTCGTGCCGCACCGTGCTCGGGGCCACCACCCGGGGCGAGAAGATCGAGTGGCAGGGCACCGACGACGACCGCCTCGGCGCCGCGCCCCGCACGGTGCGCGCCGCCGCCGTGCCCATCTCCATCGACGCCGCCGGCTTCCGTGAGCTCGCCGACTCCGACGTCGTCCAGCAGCGCGCCGAGGAGATCCGCGAGTCGCTGGGCAACCCGGAGGTCGTGCTGCTGGGGGTGGACCGCCTCGACTACACCAAGGGCATCCGGCACCGCCTGCGGGCCATCGGGGAGCTCTTCGACGACGGCGCGATCAGCCCCGACCAGGTGACCTTCATCCAGGTGGCGACGCCGAGCCGGGAGCGGGTCCAGGCATACCGCACCCTGCGCGAGCAGATCGAGGGCACCGTCGGGCGCATCAACGGCGACGTCTCCCACCTCGGCGCCACCGCGATCCACTACCTGCACCAGTCTTACCCGCGCGAGGAGATGGCCGCGCTCTACCGCGTCGCCGACGTCATGCTCATCACCCCACTGCGCGACGGCATGAACCTCGTCGCGAAGGAGTACGTCACCGCCCGCCACGACGGCAAGGGCGCCCTCGTGCTCTCGGAGTTCACCGGCGCCGCGGAGGAGATGCCGCAGGCCTACCGCTGCAACCCGCACGACATCGCCGGGCTCAAGGAGACGATCCTGCGAGCCATCAACGACGAGCCGGCGGAGAAGGAGCGGCGCATGCGGGCGCTGCGCCGCCGGGTGCGCAAGCACGACGTGCAGACCTGGGCGGCGGACTTCCTCGCCGGCCTCGAGGCCGCGCCCGAGCGTCCCTCCCGCAGCGGCGCGAAGGCCCAGGCGTGAGCCGGTCGCCCGAGCTCGACCGGGCGCTCGCCGGCTTCGCCGCCCACGAGCGGGTGCTCGTCGCCACCGACTTCGACGGGGTGCTGGCCCCACTGGTCGAAGACCCGATGGCCTCCCGCCCGGTCGAGGGAGGTATGCCCGCCCTTGCCGCCCTCGCCGACCTCCCCGGCACGACGGTCGCCCTGGTCAGTGGTCGGGCGCTCGACCCCTTGCGCGAGCTCTCGGGCGCGCAGGACCCGCTCGTGCTCATCGGCAGCCACGGCGCCGAGGACTCCCGGCAGCCCGGTGGCCTCGCGCTCGACGACGACCAACGGGCGTTGCTGGAGCGCCTCGACGAGGAGCTCGCCGCCTTCCGCGTGGACCATCCCGGCGCCCGGCTGGAGAGCAAGCCAGCCGCCCGCGTGGTGCACACGCGTGGGCTTCCCGAGGCCGAGGCCGAGGCCGCGCTCGCGGCGGCGCAGGAGCTGGGGGCGCGGCACACCCGGCTGGAGGTGACGCCAGGCAAGGGCGTCGTCGAGCTGGCTGCGGCGCACGTCGGTAAGGGCGTCGCCCTCGTCGCGCTGGCCACCGAGCTCGGCGCCGACGCGGTCTTCTACGCCGGTGACGACCTGACCGACGAGCACGGCTTCGCCGCCCTGGCCGACGACGCGGACACCGAGCGCGCCGGGCGCGCGCTCACGGTCCGGGTCGGCGACGGCGAGACCGCCGCCCGCTTCCGGGTCGACGACGAGCACGCCATGGTCGAGCTGCTCCAGGCCCTCCTGGCCGCCCGCCAGCGCTGACCGGCCGCCCTCCCCCAGCCATCACCCACCAAGCGTCGCGAGTGGTTGCCCTCAGCGCGGCGCGGGCCCGGTCGACTCGCGCAGGATGAGCTCGGGGTCGAAGAGGTACTCCCGCCGGTCCACCGGCTCCCCCGCGATCTCCTCCAGCACCGCCGTCACCGCCGCCTCGGCCATCCCCATGACGTCCATCCGCACCGTCGTCAGCGGCGGGTCGACGAAGGTCATGAAGGGCACGTCGTCCCCACCCACGACCGACAGGTCCTCCGGCACCCGCCTGCCCAGCGCGGCCGCCGCCCGGAAGACGCCGAGGGCCATGACGTCCGAGCCGCAGATGATCCCGGTCGCCCCCGTCTCGATGAGCTGCCGCCCGGCCGCGGCACCGCCCTCGACGGAGAAGAGCGTCGTGCAGACCAGCTCGTCCAGGTCGACGCCCGGCACGTCCCCCATCGCCTCGCGGAAACCCTCGACCCGCCGCTGGACCGGGACATACCGCGCCGGTCCGGTCGCGAAACCGATCCGGGTATGCCCGAGGTCGCGCAGGTGCCGCACCGCCAGCCGCATCGACGCGTGGTCGTCGTGGCTGATGAAGGTGGCGTCGACCCCCTCGCGGTAGCCGTTGACCAGCGCGATCGGCAGGCCCCGGTCGCGCAGCGCGGTGTAGCGCTCGATGTCGGCCTTGCTGTCGGCGTGGTAGCCGCTGACGAAGACGATCGCCGAGACGCCGCGGTCGAGCAGCATCTGGACGTACTCGTCCTCGTGAACGCCCCCCGGCGTCTGGGTGCACAGCACCGGCGTGAAGCCGGCCGCCGCCATCTGCGTCTCGATCGACTGGGCGAACATCGGGAAGACCGGGTTGGTCAGCTCGGGCGTGATGAGCCCGACGAGCCCGGCGCTGTTGCGCCGCAGCTTGCTCGGCCGCTCATAGCCCAGCACGTCGACCGCGGTCAGCACCGCCTGCCGCGTGCTCGAGGCCACGCCCGGCTTGTCGTTGAGCACCCGACTCACGGTCGCCTCGCTGACGCCGGCATAGGCCGCGAGGTCGGCCAGCCGCCCCCGGCCCGTCGTGCTCTGGGCCGTCCGCTTGGACGGGATCATCGTGCTCACCAGCCACCTCGGTAGGTCTCGGGCACCGGCTCCCAGGCCGGTGAGTCGGTCGGCCAGGTCCAGACGGACACACCCGGCCCGGCGGCAGAGAGGCGCAGCGACCCCTCACCGTGCTCAAGGCCCTCGGCCACGCCGGCGCGGCGCTCGGCGGCGCCCGCACCGGGCAGCTGGGCCGCGTCGATCGTCACGGGGTCGTGCGCGGCCCGCGCGACGTGCACCAGCGCGGTCTGCTCGGGGTGCTCCCGCAGATAGACCATGGCCTCACCCTCAGCATAGAGCCAGCGCATCCCGCCGCCCCAGAGCGCGGGGCAGTCGTGCCGCAGCGCGACGAGCCCCCGGTAGTGCTCGGCCAGCTCCTCGTCCCACCGCCCGTCCGCGGTGCCGCGGGAGTCCCACGGCATGGGCCGGCGGCCGTCCTCGCCGAAGTCGCCCGGTATGCCGATCTCGTCGCCGTAGGTGATCATCGGGATCCCCGGCATGGTCAGCAGCAACCCGGCCGCGACCTTGACCTGCTCGACGTCGTCCCCGACCAGCGTCCGCACCCGGGTCGTGTCGTGCGAGCCGACCAGCGTCATCGAGTGCGACCACGACCGCCACGGCACCAGCGAGGAGAACTCCCGCATCGTCTCGGCCACAAGATCGGCCCCCAGCCGCGGCACCGGCAGCGGGCTGCCGAGGAACTTCGGCGCGAAGCCCGGCGCCCGCAGCCAGTTCCACACCGGCCGGGTGAAGCCGGAGTAGTTCATCACCCCGTGCCAGCCGTCGCCGTCGACGTCCCGGCTGTGGTCGTGGGTGTGCTCGGCGACCAACAGCCCCTGCCCGCCGGTCGCCCGGTCCACGGCGGCCCGGGTCTCGCGGGCCACCTGGTGGGTGAGGTCGACGCCCTTGTAGCGCCCGGTCATGTTGGCGACGTCGACCCGCCAGGAGTCGAAGCCGCCGCCCTCCCCCAGCCAGCGCTCGATGACCGACCCCGGCCCCTCGGTGAGCCTGGCCCGCAGCCCGTGGGCGGAGTGGTCCAGCTTGGGCAGGCTCGCCACGCCCAGCCAGGTGACCCACCGCTCGTCGTCGCGGACGTACCACCCACCCTGCTCGCCGTCCGGGTCCTGCCGGGCGGCGGCATACCACTCGTGCCCGTCACCGGTGTGGTTGGTCGTGATGTCGCCCATGACGCGCAACCCTCGCTCGTGCGCCTCCTCCTGCAGTCGCAGCAGCGCCGCGTCGCCGCCGAGGACCGGGTCGACCGCCTCGAAGGTGCTCGCGTCGTAGCGGTGGTTGGAGCGCGCGGGGAAGACCGGGGTGAGGTAGACGACGTCCACGCCGAGGTCGACGAGGTGGTCCAGCCGCTCGCGCACGCCGTCGAGGGTGCCGCCGAAGACCTGGACCGGGTTGGCGGCGCGCTCCAGCGACACCGGGTCCTCCCACCGCGCCGGGACCGCCCAGTCCGGAAGGTCGGTGCGCGGCCCCCCGGGGTCGCCGTCCGGCTCGACGCCGGCGTCGCGGGCGAAGCGGTCGGGGAAGATCTGGTAGACCACCGCCCGCTGCGCCCACTCCGGCGGCGCCGGGTGGGTCGTGATGCGGAAGTCGCTCGTGTCGGGCACGTCGCGCGGGTGCACCCCGGTGCCGTTGAGCCAGGCATACCCGTCGCCACCGGCTCCCTCGAGCAGGAAGCGGTAGTTCGTGACCGGGTTGTGGCAGGTGATCTCGGCCTGCCACCAGTCCTCGTGGTCGTCGGAGTGCACGACGCGGGCAGCGGTGAAGAACTGCTCGCCGTCCGGGGTGGTGCGGACATGGACCGCACCGACCCCGGCCGCGTGCGGGACACGCACACGGACGGCGACCACGGCTCCAGGAGCCGGGTGCTGCTCGCTGACGTAGAGCGGCGACCCGTCGTGGTGGGGATCAGCCGCCTCGGTCACTTCACCGAGCCTGAAGTCAGGCCACCGATCAGCTGCTTCTGCAGGCCCAGATAAACCAAGACCGGAGGGATGGAGGCTACGAGGGCACCCGCGCAGAACATACCGAAGTAGCGGTTCTGGTCAGCCATGTTGAGCGAGTAGAGGCCGACGCCCAGCGTCCGCTGGTCCTGATCCAGAAGGAAGATGCTCGCGAGCAGAAACTCGCCCCACAGCATGACGAAGGCGAGGATGCCGACGGTTGCCAGGATCGGCGCGACCAGTCGCAGCGTCATGGTGAAGAAGATGCGGGCATGGCTGGCGCCGTCCATCTTGGCGGCCTCGTCCATCTCCTTGGGGATGGTGTCGAAGTAGCCCTTGAGCAACCACACGTTGGACCCCATGGCGCCGCCCAGGTAGACCAGCAGCAGGCCCCACAGAGTGTTCAGCCCAATCTCGGGGATAACCTCCCCGATCCGCAGGAACATCACGTAGAGCGCGGGGAAGGCAAGCAGGGCTGGGAACATCTGGGCCAGCAGCAGCGACATCAGTCCAGCCCGGCGACCGGCCCAGCGCAGCCGGGAGAAGGCAAACGCCGCCGCGGCTCCGATGAAGACCTGGAATATCGTGCCCAAGCCCGCCACGACGAGAGAGTTCCGGAACCACGTCCAGAACGGGAACGTCGTCGAGGAGAATAGATCTTCGAAGTTGTTCGTCGAGAACTGCCGGGGGATCGGTGAGGACGCACTGAGTGTGCCGGCCGGGTTGAGCGCCGCGGACAGGATGAAAAGTACCGGAAACAGCGCCCACACCAGCGCGACGAGCGCTAGAGCATGCCGCCACCACACGCCGGAGCGGCGCCTCATGCTCCGGGACTGCTGCTTGTGTGCTGGCCGCTGGGGCTGCTTGGTTGTCTCTGACACGGATGCCGTCATGGTCAGTTCACCTCTTCCAGGGCGGCGGACTGGCGGAAGCCGAGATAGCTGATCGTTCCAACAAGCAGGAAGATCACAATGCTGACAGCCGACGCGAGCCCGATATTGGGCGTGCCTGACTCGAGCGCGAGCCGGTAGGCGAAGTTGATGAGCAGGTCGGTGTTGCCCACGAGGCTGTTACCCGAGTCGAATGGTCCACCACCCGTCACCAGGTAGATGAGAGTGAAGTTGTTGAAGTTGAAGGCGAAGGACGCCACGAGCAGCGGCCCGACCGCCACCAGCAGCAGCGGCATCGTCACCGACACCAGCGTTCGGACCGGCCCTGCCCCGTCGACGGAGGCCGCTTCCTTGACATCTGAGGGGACGGACTGCAGCGCCCCGGTGCAGATGAGGAACATGTAGGGGAAACCCAGCCAGAGGTTGGTCAGCAGCAGCGCGAAACGCGCGGCCCACGGATCACCGAGCCAGTTGATGCTGAGTCCGGTGACCTCGTTGATCAACCCGAACTGCGCGTTGAACATCGCCGCCCACACGAGTCCGGTCACGAAGATCGGCAGAGCATAGGGCAGGATCAAGAGGGACCGGTAGAACCCCTTGCCCTTAAGCCGCGGGTCGTTGAAGAGCAACGCGAGCAGCATCCCCAGGATGAAAGTGCTCCCGACGCTCAGCAGGGGGAAAGCCAGGTTCCACAAGAAGATCTTGAGGAAGCCCGTCCTGAAGGTGGGGTCGGTGAAGATGGTCCGGAAGTTGTCGAAGCCGACGTTCTCGGTCCACCCCGCCGGCAGCGCCGCGCCGACGCCGTCCTCGGGGACGAAGTTGCCTTCCTGCGCGACGTACCGCTTGCCCTCCGCGGTGGTCATCACGTCGGCGTCCTCGTCGTAGGTGATGGTCGGCGCCCGACGAACGCCTGGGAGGTAGTCGCCGGCTTGACCGCGGCCTCCCCCTCTTCGCCGACCGGCACAGCAAAGTCCTGGACGTCTTGGGCCCGCTCGTTCGCTTCCATGAGGTTCAGCACCCGGTACCCCGGTGCGGTGCCGATGGTGCCGTTGCCCAGCACCTCCACCCCATCGGCCGAGAGCGGCTGCAATCCCTCCTCGGTGCCGACGAAGAGCCGGGTGCCGTCGTCGGTGATGTTCTCCCCGAGTTCGGCCTCGCCGCCCTCCTCGGCACCCTCCTCCAGCTCGCTACCGTCCTCGGCGGGTGCAACGGTGAGCAGCAGGGACAGTTCACCGGTCTCTATCGCCGCCCCCTCCGGCACCGCGACCGACATGCCGTAGCGGGGGGCGTCGGGATCCTGGCGCACCGACTGCCCTGATCGCGACGATGGCCTCTTCCTTGCTCAGGGTGTGCCCGTCGCCATAATTGGTGAAGGCGGTGGCCGCTGTGTAGATGATCGGCCACATCTGGAAGAGCAGGAGCAGGATGAGCCCGGGCAGAAGGTACTTCGCCGGGATCATCCGGCGGGTGGAGTAGACCACGAGGATGCTCATCGCGATGAAGGCCACGACGATGACGATCAGCCATGAGCCGGCCTCGATGGCCTGCTGAGCCGAGAAGGCCAAGATCCCCACCGACAGCACGATGAGCAACCACTTGACCGCGTGCACCCATCCGGGTGTCCGACCCACCTCGCTGACTCTGCGTGCGGCATGCGGGTCGGTGTCAGGTGGCTCGACGACGGTCTGGGACATGGGTGTCTCCTCGCGGCTGCGCTGGCTCGGGCAAGTATTGGGTCATGCCCCGGGTCGACGGGCGGGCAGTGCTGCCCGTCGACCCGGGTCAGCGAGGGTCAGAGGGCGCCCTCGACCTCGCTCTGGGCGGTGCCCAGCCGCTCCGCCGCGTCGTTGCCGGAGACGATGTCGGCGGTGGCCTTGCCCAGCGGGCCCCAGACCGCGTTCATCTGTGGGATGTTGGGCATCGGGGTGCCGCCCTCGGCCGCCTGGCCCCAGGACTCGATGTCCTCGTTGTCCGCCGCGACCTGCTCATAGGCCTCGGTGAGGGCCGGGGGACGGTCCCCCGCCTCGTAGAGCGAGACCTGCACGTCGGCCCGGCTCACGTACTCTTGCACGAAGGTCTGCGCGATCTGCGGGTTCTGCGACTCGGCGGAAACGTAAAAGCCGTTGACACCCAGGAACGGGGTTGTCTCCCCACCGTCCTCGAAGTCCGGGATCGGGCTGATGGCGTAGTTGATGCCGGCTTCGGTGGTCTGCTCGATCGCCCACGGGCCGGAGACAAGGTAGGCGGTGTTGCCTTCGACGAACTGCGGGATGGTGTTGGAGCCGTCCAGATTGACGGTCAGCGCCTCCTGCTCGGCGAGCCAGGCGATCTTCTCCCCACCCTGGACGGTCTCCTCGGAGTCGATGATGACCTCGCTTGCGTCGAAGCCGCCCTCCTCGAGCAACGGGAAGATCCCGCCGCCGTAGGCCGCGAGGTAGGGGTACATGTTGTAGGCGTCGCCCTCCTGACCCAGTTGCTGAGCCATGACCAGCTCGGCCTCGCCGTCGGAGACCAGCTGGGCGCCGGTCTCGACCAGGGCCTCCATCGTCTCCGGCTCATCGGGAGCCAGCTCGGTGTTGCGGATCAGCGCCAGCGACTCCACGGAGTAGGGCACGCCGTAGGTCTGGCCCTCATAGGTGAAGGCCTCGATCGAGTCGGGGTTGAACCGCCCGCTCAGGTCGGAAGCCAGCTGCACGGGGGCCACGACGTTGTTTTGGACCAGCTCGCCGAGCCAGTCGTGTGCTCCGACCGCAATGTCCGGGCCGGCGCCGGCCCCGACCGAGTCCTTGAACTGCTCGCGCAGGTTCTCGTTGGCGACGACCTGGAGGGTCACCGGCACCCCGGTCTCCTCCTCGAAGGTCGCGGCGACGTCCTCGAGCGCGGCCGCACGCAGGTCGTCGGCCCAGATGACCAGACTCGTGCCGTCGCTTGCCGCGGGCGCGCCCTCCGAGGTCGCCGCAGAATCAACTCCGCCCTCGTCCTCGGCGGCCGCGTCGTCGCCCGAGCTCTCCTCGACGTTCGCGCCGGAGTCGGTGTTCTCCTCGCCCGACTCGCCGCCGCAGGCGGACAGCAGCAGGGCCGCCGCGCTGGTGATGGCTACAGCACCGGTGGTGCGCTTCATGGTTCTCCTTCGAACAGTGGTGAGGTCACCGGCCCCGCGCTGCCCGAGAGCGGCGACGGTGCCGCGGTTGCCGTCACGGAAGGTGATCTCCGGCAACCGGTGCCGTCAGTATGCAAGAACCCGGCGAGTAGTGCAAGAACTTGCAGGAAAGTGGTCGGTCACGATCTGCTAACGTGACGCCCGTCACCGGCAACGGCGCCTTTGACGGCATACCACCGCCACCCTCGCCGCCCGGAGATGACCTCGCGTCAACCGGCGCCGGGTCAGTCCTTTACGACGGATCGTCCGGCACGTACCTGCCGGTGAAGGAGAAGCAACATGGCAACGGTGACCTATGACAAGGCCACGCGCATCTACCCGGGGGCGGACACCCCCTCCGTGGACGAGCTGGAGATCGAGATCGCCGACGGCGAGTTCCTCGTCCTCGTCGGCCCTTCCGGCTGCGGCAAGTCCACCTCCCTGCGCATGCTCGCCGGGCTGGAGGAGGTGAACGGCGGTCGCATCCTCATCGGCGACAAGGACGTCACCCACATGCCGCCCAGGGACCGCGACGTCGCGATGGTCTTCCAGAACTACGCGCTCTACCCGCACATGACGGTCGCCGACAACATGGGCTTCGCGCTCAAGATCGCCGGCAAGTCCAAGACCGAGATCCGTGAGCGGGTCGAGGAGGCCGCCAAGATCCTGGACCTGACGCAGTACCTCGAGCGCAAGCCCAAGGCGCTCTCCGGTGGTCAGCGTCAGCGCGTCGCGATGGGCCGCGCGATCGTCCGGCAGCCGCAGGTCTTCCTCATGGACGAGCCGCTGTCGAACCTCGACGCCAAGCTGCGCGTGCAGACCCGCACCCAGATCGCCTCGCTGCAGCGCCGCCTCGGCGTCACCACCGTCTACGTCACCCACGACCAGGTCGAGGCCATGACGATGGGCGACCGCGTGGCGGTCCTTAAGGACGGCATCCTGCAGCAGTGCGACAGCCCGCGGCACATGTACGACCACCCGAACAACGTCTTCGTCGCCGGCTTCATCGGCTCCCCGGCCATGAACCTCATGACCGTTCCGGTCGCCGACGGCGGCATCAAGCTCGGTGACTACGTCCACCCGGTCGACCGCGAGGTGCTCTCCAAGGCCGGCAGCGAGCTGGTGCTCGGTGTCCGTCCCGAGGACGTCGACCTGTCCGACTCCGGCCGCGGTCTGCCGATCGAGATCGACGTCGTCGAGGAGCTCGGCGCGGACGCCTACGTCTACGGCGAGCTGCCCGGCGCCGACGCGACCGACAAGCCGTTCATCGCGCGCGTCGACGGTCGCACCCCGCCGAAGAAGGGCGAGATCGTGCACTTCACCCCCAAGGGCGACCACGTGCACCTCTTCAACGCCGAGTCCGGCGAGCGCATCAGCAGCTGAGCAACCCCGAGAAGCGCGCCTCGCGCCGCACGGGCGCGAGGCGCGCTGACGGCATACGGCGCACGAGGCCGCCTGTCCCACCCGGGGCAGGCGGCCTCGTGCGCGTCCGCCCCTCCCCACCGAGCGCCGCCAATGGTTGCCCCAGCCCCCACCGAGCGCCCCGAATGGTCGGCCGTCATCCACACCGTTCACCGCTGCGCGCACCTGTCCACAGATTCGACCCCTGGCCATTCACCGGTGGGTGAGGTGGGAGGGCGAGTTCCGCAAGCTCCCCCTGGTCCCTCGACCCAGAGTGACACCCGGGTGAGTCCAGGAGGTCCACGCAACCATTCACGACGCTCGGTGCGGCCCAGGGCAACCACTCACGACGCTCGGTGGGCCCTAGGGCAACCATTCACGACGCTCGGTGGGGTCGGGACCGGGCCTGGCGTCGCTACGCTTCAGGTATGCCGCTCGACATCAGCGCGATCAAGCCGGACCCGGCGATGCTCGACCTGCCGTGGGAGGTGCCGCTCGAGGAGTGGCCGGAGAGCCACCTGGCCACGCTCCCCCGCGGGATCTCGCGCCACGTCGTGCGTTTCGTGCGGCTGGGCGGCAAGGTGCTGGCGGTCAAGGAGATCGCCGAGCCGCTGGCCCGGCGCGAGTTCCGCACCCTGCGCAGCCTGCGGCGGCTCGACCTGCCCAGCGTCAAGCCGCTGGCCGTCGTGGCCCGCCGCACCGACGCCGACGGCCAGCCGCTGGACGCCTGCCTCGTCACCCAGCACCTCAAGTTCTCACTGCCCTACCGCGCCGTCTTCAGCCAGCGGATGCGCCCCGACACCGCACGTCGCACCCTCGACGCGCTGGCCGTGCTCCTCGTCCGGCTCCACCTGGCCGGCTGCTTCTGGGGCGATGTGTCGCTGTCCAACACCCTCTTCCGCCGCGACGCCGGCGACTTCGCGGCCTACCTCGTCGACGCCGAAACAGCCGAGATCCACCCCGAGCTGTCCCGCGGCCAGCGCGAGCACGACCTCTTCGTCGCGCACGGCAACATCGCCGGCGAGCTCATGGACCTCGAGGCCGCGGGCTCGCTCGACGAGGGCGAGGACCCGATCGAGATCGCCAACCGGATCATGCACCGCTACGAGCTGCTCTGGGACGAGCTCACCGGCGAGGAGCGCTTCGAGCGCGGCGACCGCTGGCGGGTGGACGAGCGGATGCGCCGTCTCAACAACCTCGGCTTCGACGTCGACGAGCTGGAGATGACGACCGACTTCGACGGGGCATACATCCGCATCCAGCCCAAGGTCGTTGACGCCGGCCACCACTCCCGCCGCCTCATGCGCCTCACCGGCCTCGACGTCGAGGAGAACCAGGCCCGCCGGCTGCTCAACGACCTCGACGCCTACCGCGCCGGCACCGACCGGCAGGACGACGACGAGGAGCTCGTCGCGCACGACTGGCTCTCCCGGATCTACGAGCCGATCACCCGCTCGGTCCCCCGCGAGCTGCGCTCCAAGCTGGAGCCGGCCGAGCTCTTCCACGAGATCCTCGAGCACCGGTGGTACCTCTCCGAGCAGCGCGGCCACGACATCCCCATCGAGGACACCGTCGAGGACTACGTCGCGACCGTCCTCCCGACCAAGCCGGACGAGATCTCGGTGCTCGGCGTCGACACCGAGGAGATCCCGATCCGGGCCCGGATCTCCTCCTGACCTGCTCAGGTATGCCGGACCGAGCGCGGGACACGGGCTGCCCGGTCAACCACCGCGACGCTCGGTGGGTTCAGCAGCAACCACTCACGGCGCTCGGTGGGGGGTAAGAACAACCATTCGCGACGCTCGGTCGTGAGAGGAGAGTCAGCGGCTGGCGCGGCTGGTGCAGCGTCGCGCGTGCTCAGCCCCGGGCGCGCAGGCTGGCGATCTCGTAGAGCGTCACCGCGGTGGCGATGCCGGCGTTGAGCGACTCCGTGACCGCCGCCATGGGGATCGACACGACCTGGTCGCAGGTCTCGCGGACCAGCCGTGACAGGCCCTTGCCCTCCGATCCCACGACGACCACGAGCGGCTGGTCGGCCAGCTCGAGCCCGGGCAGCGAGACGTCGCCGTCGGCGTCGAGCCCGACGACGAAGAAACCGGCCTTGCGGTAGGCCTCCAGCGCCCGGGTGAGGTTGGTCGCCTGGGCGACGGGGATGCGGGCCGCCGCGCCGGCGGACGTCTTCCACGCCGCCGCCGTCATCCCCGCCGAGCGCCGCGCCGGCACGAGCACCCCGTGGGCGCCGAAGGCACCGGCCGAGCGGACGATCGCCCCCAGGTTGCGCGGGTCGGTGATCGCGTCGAGCGCCACGACCAGCGGCGTGCCCGGCAGCTGCTGGGCGAGCAGGTCGTCGGGGTGGGCGTAGTCGTAGGGCGGCACCGTCAGGGCCAGGCCCTGGTGCACGGCGCCGTCGGTCATCCGGTCCAGCTCGCCGCGCGGCGACTCCATGACGGCGATGCCGGCCTCGGTCGCCAGGGCGATGCTCTCCTTGACCCGGTCGTCGGACTCCATCCGGGCGCCGACGTGCAGCGCGGTGCCGGGGACGCCGGTGCGCAGCGCCTCGAGCACGCTGTTGCGCCCCGCGACCACCTCGGTCAAGCCCTTGGCCCGGCGACCGCCCGAGCCGCCGCGACCTGCCCCGCCACGAGTGGCGCCGGCCTTGTCCGCCCGCGCGGCCCGTCGCGCCGCGGGGTGCCCGGTGCGGTCCTCGGCCCGCGGCGTCGGGCCCTTGCCCTTGAGCTGCTTGCGGCGCTGACCGCCGGAGCCGACGACCATGCCCTTCTTGTTGGTGGTGCGCGCCGCGCGGCGCCGCTGGTTGCCTGCCATGTCCCTCTCCTTCAGCGCAGCGCCCAGCGGGCTCCGGCCGGTGTGTCCTCGATGACCACGCCGAGCGCGGTCAGCTGGTCGCGGATGGCGTCCGCGGTCGCGAAGTCCTTGTCCGCCCGGGCCTGGGCCCGCGCGTCGAGCCGGTCCTGGACCAGCGCCGCGAGCACCTCGCCGCCACGGCCCTGCCCACCGTCAGCAGCCCCGCCCCAGCCCGGGTCGAGCGGGTTGGCGCCGAGCACGTCGAGCATGGCCACGACCTGGAGCACGGTATGCCGCAGCCCGCCGTCGGTGATCGCGTCGCCGCCGCCCTCGAGCAGCCGGTTGCCCTCGCGCACCGAACCGAAGATCACGGCCAGCCCCTCGGAGACGTTGACGTCGTCGTCCAGGGCCGCGCGGAAAGCCCCGGGGAAGGCCTCGTCGGCGGGCAGCACCGCGGCGGCGTCGACGACCTCGCCCGCCGAGAGCCCCAGCGCCCCCAGCGCCCGCTCCAGGAAGCCCTCGATCCGCTCCACCGAGGCGGCCGCCTCCGCCAGCGAGCCCTCGGCATACTCAATGACCGAGCGGTAGTGCACGGCCCCGAGGTAGAAGCGCAGCACGAGCGGCCGCACCGTCTTCGTCAGCTCGGTGACGGCCAGCGCGTTGCCGAGCGACTTGCCCATCTTGGCGCCCTTGACCGTGACCCAGGCGTTGTGCAGCCAGAAGTTCGCGAAGTCGAGGCCGGCCGCGCGGGACTGGGCCTGCTCGTTCTCGTGGTGGGGGAAGCGCAGGTCGACGCCGCCACCGTGGATGTCGAAGGCGTCGCCGAGGTACTTGCGCGCCATCGCCGAGCACTCCAGGTGCCAACCGGGGCGGCCCTCGCCGTAGGGCGTCGGCCAGCTCGCCGTCGCCGGCTCGCCCTCCTTGTGCCCCTTCCACAGCGCGAAGTCGCGGGGGTCGCGCTTGCCGCGCGGGTCCGCGTCACCGGCCGGTTCCATGTCGGCCAGCCGCTGCCGGGTCAGCGAGCCGTAGTCCGGCCAGGAGTTGACGTCGAAGTAGACGTCGCCGGATCCGTCCTGCGCGGCATAGGCGTGGCCCTTCTCGACGAGGGTGTCGATGAGCGCCACCTGCTCGGTGATGTGCCCCGTCGCCCGCGGCTCGTAGGTGGCCGGGAGGACGCCGAGAAGATCGAGCGCGTGGCTCGTCTCGCGCTCGTGGGCATACGACCAGGCCCACCACGGGCGGTCCGCCGCGTCCGCCTTGGTGAGGATCTTGTCGTCGATGTCGGTGACGTTGCGCACGAGGGTGACGTCGTAGCCGTGCCCGCGCGCGAGCCACCGCCGCAGGATGTCGAAGGCGACGGCGAAGCGCACGTGCCCGATGTGCGGGCTGCCCTGCGTCGTCAGCCCGCAGATGTAGATGCCGACCCTGCCGTCCTGCAGCGGCACGAACGGCCGCAGCTCCCGGGTGGCGGTGTCGAACAGGTGCAGGCTCACAAGGGTCAAGGTTACGGGCTGGACCGGGGTATGCCCGCCTCCCGTCACCGCGCCGCCCTCCCCCCGGAGGTGAAGGCCGATCTCCTCCCCCGGCCCGGTGCTGTGGCTGCAGATCGCGCTGCTCGCCGACGAGCTGGTTCCCTGCGCGCGCCGCGTCGCCGCGACCGGCCGGTATGCCTGCCTCGTCCAGCATCGGCGCGGCTACGCCAGGAGCGACCCGTGGTTCACCCCGGTGCGCGACTGGGTCCGCGCGATCCTCCCGCACGCGGACGAGCACGTCATCCTCGGCGCGGGGCACGACCTGGCCCTCACGCACGCCGACGAGATGGCCGCAGCCGTCGCGGCCTTCCTCGACGCCCACCCGCTGGAGGTCGCCGGCGCACCGTAGGGTCGGGGCATGCCGATCGTCCACGAGAACGACCGCTGCCGCCTCACCACCCTCACCCCGCACCTGCTGCGCGTCGAGTGGTCCCCGACGGGCACCTTCACCGACGCCCCCACCCAGGTCGTCCTCGACCGCGACCTGCCCGGCGGCCTCGGGCTGGCGCCGCAGGTCGAGCCGTGGCGCGAGGGGGTCCGCGTCGTCACCGACGGCTTCGAGCTGCGCTACGACGGCGGCCCACCCTCGCCGCACGGGCTGAGCGTGCAGGTCCGCGGCGGGGTCACGTCGTATCACTCCACCTGGCGCTTCGGGGAGCCGGTCGAGGACCCGCTCCCGGGCACCACGCGCACGCTCGACGGCATCGACGGGCGGACCCCGCTCGAGCCCTCGATCCTGTCCCGCGGCGGCTACGGCGTGCTCGACGACTCCGCCTCGCTGGTCCGCACCGGGCCCGAGCTCACCGACCTCGCGCCGCGCGAGTCCGGCGCGATCGACCTCTACGTCTTCGCCCACGGCCTCGACTACCGCGCGGCGCTGCGCGACTTCCACGCGCTGACCGGGCCGGTCCCGCGGGTGCCGCGCTTCGTGCTCGGCAACTGGTGGAGCCGCTACCACCCCTACTCCGCGCAGGAGTATGCCGCGCTGCTCGACCGCTTCGCCGCCGACCGTGTCCCGTTCTCCGTCGCGGTCATCGACATGGACTGGCACCTGGTCGACATCGACCCGGCGCTCGGCAGCGGGTGGACCGGCTACACCTGGAACCGCGACCTCTTCCCCGACCCCACCGCCTTCCTCGCCGACCTGCACGAGCGCGGCCTCGTGGTCACCCTCAACGACCACCCGGCGGACGGGGTCCGGGCGCACGAGGAGGCATACCCGCGCATGGCCCGGGCGATGGGGATCGACCCGGCCTCGGGCGACCCGGTCGAGTTCGACCCGGCCTCGCCCGACTTCTGGCGCGCCTTCTTCGAGCACGTGGCCGGCCCGCTGACCGAGCAGGGCGTCGACTTCTGGTGGATCGACTGGCAGCAGGGCACGCACAGCGCGGTGCCGGGGTTGGACCCGCTGTGGATCCTCAACGAGCGACACCTCGCACAGCAGCGCGCGGACGGTCGGCGGCCGCTGATCTTCTCGCGGTATGCCGGTCCCGGCAGCCACCGCACGCCGATCGGCTTCAGCGGCGACACGGTCATCAGCTGGGCGTCGCTGGCCTTCCAGCCGGAGTTCACCGCGAGCGCGGCCAACATCGGCTACGGCTGGTGGAGCCACGACATCGGCGGCCACTGGCACGGCGCCAAGGATGTCGAGCTCGCGGTGCGCTGGGTGCAGCTCGGGGTGTGGTCGCCGGTCAACCGGCTGCACGCGAGCGCCAGCCCGTTCCAGGGCAAGGAGCCGTGGCGCTTCGGACCCGAGGGCGAGCGGCTCATGGGCGAGGCGCTGCGGCTGCGGCACCGGCTGCTGCCCTACCTCGCGACGATGGCCGAGCGCACCGCCACAGACGGCATCTCGCTGGTGGAGCCGGTCTACCACCGCCACCCGGGCCGGGACGAGGCGTATGCCCACCGCACCAGCTTCTTCTTCGGCGCGGACCTGCTGTGCGCGCCGGTGGTGACGCCGCGGCTGGCGGGCGTCGGGCTCGCGGCGACAACCCTGTGGCTGCCGCCCGGTGACTGGTTCGACGTGCAGACGCACCGGCGCTACGCCGCCGGAGAGCACGGGCGGACGATCACGGCATACCGCGACCTGTCGCACACGCCGGTCTTCGCCCGGGCGGGGACCGTGCTCCCGCTGACCGCGGCCGACGAGGTCGGCAACGGGGTGGCGCTGCCGCGGACGGTCGAGGTGACCGTCTTCCCCGGCGCCGACGGAGAGCACGTGCTCATCGAGGACGACGACGGCCCGGAGGAGACCCGGCACGTCGCGCGGACGCCGCTGCGCTGGGACGACGCCGCCTCGCGGCTGGTGGTCGGGCCGGTCGAGGGCGAGGCCACGGTGCTGCCGGAGGGGCGGGCCTTCGCGGTGCGCGTGGCCGGGGCGGACCCCGAGCCGGTGCTCGTGCGGCCGGGGAGCGAGGCGGTGGCCGTCGACCTGCCCCGTCCCGGCGCGCCCGACGTGCTCGGCGAGTGCTTCGCGCTGCTCGACGCGGCCGAGGTCGGGCACCACGCCAAGGAGCGGGCCTGGGCCGTCCTGCAGCGCGGGCTGGGCGAGGGTGGCGGTGGTCCCGCCCGGGTCGCCGACGAGCTGCGCTCGACCGACCTCGACGACGCGCTCGTCGGGGCGCTGACCGAGATCGTGACCGCGAGCTAGCAAGCCGGCTCTCGGCTCTGGCCGACTATGCGCCTGTCGCCCGCGACTCGCCGCGGTGTCGCCGCCACATCTGCTGCAGCTCAGGTACAGCGGCTGGCAGCACGCTCTCCAGGGCGTGCTCAGTGCCATCCTCGGTGGCGACCAGACTAGGGCAGCTTCAGGTCGCGCGGGCTGACGAGGGCACCGAGATCCGCCGCAGGCTCGCCCGCTCGAGCAGGCCCCAGACCGAGCTGGTGACGAGGTAGACCCCGGCCGCCAGCGGTAGCACGGCAACTGCCGCGACGGTGAAGAACGACATCAGCGGCAGCACCCGGGTCATCTGCTCCATCGAGTCCTGCACGGCCCGCTGGCTGTCGGTCAGCCGGTCGCGCGCCCCGGGGTCGAGCCGCGCGGTGAGCTCGCGGTCCTGCGCCAGGTGCCGCCGCATCTGCCGGGCTGCGACGGCCGCCACGACGAGGGTGAGGCCCATGAGCGACAGGAACACCCACAGGTGCCCGGCCCCGGCGGACGTGAGGTGCTCCGACAGGGGCACCCCGAGGAAGGTGTGACCGAGCAGCAGGTTCTCCTCGCCGGCGATCTGCGGCGCGGTGAAGAGGCGGTAGATCGTCGCCAGCACCGGGATCTGGACGAGGATCGGCAGGCACCCGGGCAGCGGTGAGACACCCTCCTCGCGGTGCAGGTCCATCATGGCCTGCTGCATCGCGCGCTGGTCGTGACGGTGCCGCTCGCGCAGCTCCGCCAGGCGTGGCTGCAGCTCGCGCCGGCGAGCGGTGCCGCGGGCGGTGCCCCGGTTGAGCGGGTGCAGCACGAGCCGGACCACGAGGGTCACGGCGACGACGACCAGCGCGGGCGGTAGCCACGGGTCGAGGAGGGCGAGCAGGTCGTGGACGTGGACGAGGACGGGGTCGAGAAAGGCGAACATCGCGGGCGCTCCTGGAGCTGGGGGCATACCGCCGACACGGGGGTATGCCGTGGGCTGGGTGGGTCGTCTGCCGACCCGGCCCGTCCCCGAGCGTGCGCGAGGAAGGGTGGTCGGCTCAGCCCGGACCAGGAGCGCGAGGACGTGCCCGACCCGGCCGGTCGGGGTCGCTCGAGCGCACGCCGTGCGCCCGGCACACCTCGCTGCGGTGCTGCGCCGAGACCACCCCGGCCCGCAACGGCTGCACCAGGTGAGAGGCGCCGAGCAGGCATACCCCGGCCAGCGCCAGGGTCAGCAGGAGGTGGTCCGGCGAGGAGAGGCTCGAGGCCAGCGCCACAAGGGTGAGCAGCGACAGCACGAAGCCCAGGAGGGGCAGCTGCTCGATCCGGCTCACGGTCGCCAGCCTACTCCGCCGCCGACGACGACGCCGGGCGCTCAGTGCCCCCGGTCGATCCACTCCTGCCGGTGCGGCGCCTCCGCCCCGATGGTGGTCGTGCCGCCGTGGCCGGTGTAGACCGTGGTGTCCTCGGGCAGCGTCAGCAGCCGCTCGGTGATCGACTCGACGATGACGTCGAAGTCGCTGAACGACCGCCCGGTCGCCCCCGGCCCACCCTCGAAGAGCGTGTCGCCGGAGAAGACCACGCCAAGCTCCGGGACGTGGAAGCAGCAGGCACCCGGGGCGTGGCCCGGGGTGTGCAGCACCTCAACGGTGACCCCGGCGACCTCGATCCGTTGCCCGTCGGCGAGGTCCTCGTCCCACCGGGCGTCGGGGTGGGTGAGCTCCCAGACCGGCGCCTCGTCGGGGTGCAGGTGGAGCGGGGCGCCGACCCGCTCGCGCAGGTCGAGCGCGGCGTCCACGTGGTCGCTGTGCGCGTGGGTGAGCAGGATGGCCCGCACCTGCCGGTCGCCGACGACCGCGGCGATCGCGGCGGCGTCGTGCGGCGCGTCGATGACGACGCACTCGGTGTCGTCGCCGAGCACCCACACGTTGTTGTCGACCTCCCAGGAGCCGCCGTCCAGCTCGAAGGTGCCGCTCGTCGTGCCGTGGTCGATGCGCGCGCTCATGCGTGGCTCCGCTCGGTGGCGCCGACCTCGTCGCCCGCGGCGGCCTCGTCGAGGACCACCACGCTGCGCAGCACCTCGCCGCCGTGCATCTTGTCGAAGGCGGCCTCGACGTCACCGAGCCCGATCGTCTCGGTGACGAAGGCGTCGAGGTCGAAGCGGCCCTGGCGGTAGAGGTCGATGAGCATGGGGAAGTCGCGGCTGGGCAGGCAGTCGCCATACCAGCTCGACTTCAGCGCTCCGCCGCGGCCGAAGACGTCGAGCAGCGGCAGCGTGACCTCCATCTCGGGGGTCGGCACGCCGACGAGCACGACGGTGCCGGCCAGGTCGCGGGCGTAGAACGCCTGCCGGTAGGTCTCCGGGCGCCCCACCGCCTCGACGACGACATCGGCGCCGTTGCCGCCGGTGAGCTCCTGGATCGCCTCGACCGCGTCCTGGTCCTTGCTGTTGACGGTATGCGTCGCGCCGAACCCTCGGGCGGTCTCGAGCTTGCGGTCGTCCACGTCGACGGCGATGACGGTCGTGGCTCCCGCGAGCGCCGCCCCCGCGATCGCCGCGTCACCCACGCCACCGCACCCGATGACGGCGACCGAGTCGCCGCGGGTCACGCCGCCGGTGTTGACCGCCGCGCCGACGCCGGCCATGACCCCGCAGCCGAGCAGGCCGGCCGCGACCGCCGATGCCTCCCGGTCGACCTTGGTGCACTGGCCGGCGTGCACCAGGGTCTTCTCCGCGAAGGCGCCGATGCCGAGGGCCGGGCTCAGCTCGGTGCCGGCCATCTCGTCGCCCTCGGCCAGCGTCATCTTCTGGCTCGCGTTGTGCGTGGCGAAGCAGTACCACGGCTTCCCCTTGGCGCACGCCCGGCACTGGCCGCAGACCGCGCGCCAGTTGAGGATGACGAAGTCCCCCGGCTCCACCTCGGTGACGCCCTCGCCGACCGCCTCGACCGTGCCGGCCGCCTCGTGGCCGAGCAGGAACGGGAACTCGTCGTTGATGCCGCCCTCACGGTAGTGCAGGTCGGTGTGGCACACGCCGCACGCCTCGACCTTCACCACCGCCTCGCCCGGCCCGGGGTCGGGCACGACGATGTCGACGACCTCCACGTCGACGCCCTTGCTGCGGGCGATGACGCCCTTGACGGTCTGCGGCACGGTGACTCCTCGGGGTTGGCGAAGCTGCTGGCGCCCACCGTATGCCGCAGCGCCCGCCCGCGCACCCGCGCCCCCGGGGCCGACCACTCGCGCACCACGTCACCCCCCAGCCGCCAGCCGCCAGCCGCCAGCCGCCAGCCGCCAGCATGCATACCTCGCCTGCCCGCCCCATCGCACCCTTGTGCGTCCGCTCGTGCGGATCTTGGTGTCCCAGGGGTGCTTCTGGGCACGCTCGTGTCGCACGGTCCTGCACGAGTGCGTGCATAAGGGTGCTCTGTCCACAGGCCCGAAGCGGGCGACGGGCCGTTCGCGCCACCCTGGGACGTATGCCCACGGACGAGCCCGCGTTCTGCACGATCCCCGGCCAGCAGGGGCTGGCGACCCATGCCCAGCTCCTGGAAGCGGGGTGGACCACCCCACAGATCCGGCACCGGCGCTCGACGACGTGGCAGACCGCCTACCCCCAGGTCATCGCCGCCCACCGGGGCCCGCTCGACCCGCCGACCATGCTCGCTGCCGCAGCCCTCTGGGCCGGTGACCGTGCGGTGCTGACAGGGCTGATGGCGCTGCGCGAATGGGGCCTGACGACACCACACCCCCGACGCGCCTACTTCCTGGCGCCGGCGTCCGCGCGCAGCCGGCGGCACGGCGACCTCGAGGTCGTGCGGACCTCCCGCCCCGTCCCCGTGGCCAGGCGCCACGGCGTGGTCGCGATCACGGGCGCGGCACGCTCCCTGGCAGAGGCCTCGGCCCGCGAGCCCGTGTCTCCCGACGACCTCGAGGCCCTGGCGATCTCGATCCTGCAGCGCAGGCTGGCCACCCCGCGCGAGCTCGACCTCGAGCTGTGGCACCGTCCGCGACGCGAGGTGGAGGCCGCGCGTCGTGGGCTGGACGCCTTCCGGGACGGCGCGTGGTCGCGGCCCGAAGCGGCGCTGCGACAGGTCTGGGACGGCCGGCCGGACCTGCCGCCGCTCCAGACCAACGTCGGCCTGGAGCAGATGGCGTCCGGCCAGTACCTCGGGTGCCCTGACGGCTACGCCGCGGCACTGGGGATGGTGATCCAGGTCCACTCCCGGCAGCACCACCAGGGCATCGACGACCGCGGCGGCGACCGCTGGGCCCAGACCGTGGAGAAGGACGGCGCGATGGTCAGCGCCGGGCTGCGGGTGCTGGGGGTGACTCCGTGGACGCTCTACCGGCGACCGAGCAGCTTCCTGAGCCGGGTGGACGCCCTGGTCCGGCTCGGCCCGCCGGCGCCGCCGCCGCAGGTCCGCGTCGTCCCACCGCGCTGACCGTGGGCACATCCCTACCCTGGTGCGCTGACCCCGGGCCCATACCTACCCTTGTGCATCGTCGTGCGTCCCACGCGTGCTCCTGGGCACGCCTGAGACACCAGCGCAGGCACAGCCAGCCGCACAAGCGTGCCGAGCGGCAGACCGCCGTCGACGGCATACAGTCTCCGGTGTGACCCAGGCTTCCCGCGGGCCGACGGCCCTCCGCCCGAGGTCGGTGGTTGAGGTGTATGCCGCTCTCTGGCGCGCCCTGCCCGGCCCGGTCTGGGTCAGGCTGCTGCTCGCGCTCCTGGCGCTGGCCGCGGTCGTCGTCGTCTGCTTCGCCTGGCTCTTCCCGCAGCTCGCGCCGCTGCTGCCGCTCAACGACCCGGAGGTGCGGGGCTGACGTGGCGGGCTCGACGGTGGTCCTCCTGTGCGGTCCCGCAGGCTCCGGGAAGTCGACGTATGCCCGTGCCCTGGAGCGCGCGGGCGCCGTCCGGTTGTCCTACGACCAGGAGTACTGGGAGCGCGGCTACCGCGGTCCCCACCCCGTGCCGCAGGAGCTCGCCCGCGAGGTCAAGGGGGCGCTCGACCGGCGCCTCGAGGACGCGCTGCACGCCGCGATCCCCGAGATCGTCCTGGACTACTCCTTCTCGACCCGAGCCATGCGCGAGGAGTACCGCGCGACCGCCGCCCGCTTCGGCGCCGCCACCCGGCTGGTCCACGTCACCGCACCGGTCGAGGTGCTCGTCCAGCGCGTGGCGGCCAGGTCCGGCGCCCACGCCGACGACGCAGTGCTCGACGAGGCGACGGTCCGGGCCTACGCCGAGGGGTTCGAGGCGCCCGGGCCGGACGAGGAGCACGAGGTGGTCCGCACCGGCTGAGCCGGGAACCGGCAGACCGGACGTCCGGGCCGCCGCGCGACTGGGAGCCGGTTTGTCCGCTGCGAGCCGGCATGTCACCTGACAGCCTGTTCGGGGGGGCTCTCAGATGACATCGAAGCTGGTAGACGACGCGTCGGCTGCCGGTGGACGACGCGGCCGGCAGAGAAACCCCCCGGCCGCGCGTGAGTCCGCCGGCCGGTCAGCCCGGGACGACGAGAGCCGTCGCGAGGCAGGCCACACCCTCGCCGCGGCCGGTGAGCCCGAGCCCGTCGGTGGTGGTGGCGCTCACCGACACCGGCGCGCCACCCAGCGCGGCTGACATGGCGGCGGCCGCCTCCTCCCGGCGCGGCCCGACCTTGGGCCGGTTGCCGATCACCTGCACGGCGACGTTGCCGACGGCCCAGCCGTCCTGCTGCACGAGGCCGAGCACGTGCCCGAGCATCTGCCGCCCGCTCGCACCCGCCATCTCCGGCCGGCCGGTCCCGAAGACCGAGCCCAGGTCGCCCAGCCCGGCTGCCGAGAGCAGCGCGTCGCAGGCCGCATGCGCGGCGACGTCCCCGTCGGAGTGCCCCTCGATGCCCCGCTCCCCCGGCCATTCCAGGCAGGCGAGCCACAGGGTCCGGTCGTCGGCGGCATACCCGTGCACGTCCACACCGATCCCGGTGCGCGGCAACGTGCTCATCGGCAGGCCTCCTCGATCGCCGCCACGGCGTCCGCCACGGGCGTGACGCCGGTGTCGATCCGCAGCTCGGCCCCGGGCCAGGGCTCCCACTCGCGCTCCTGCACCTGCTCCCAGGTCGGCAGCCGGTGGCCCTCGATCTCGCCTGCCCGCCCCTCGACGCGGGACCGGTGCACCCCCTGGTCGGCGCAGACCAGCTCCACCCGCACGAGCCGCGACCCCGCCTCCTTCGCCAAGGTCTCCCAGGCCGCCCGCGCCTGCGGCGCCGCGTTGACCAGGTCGGCGACCACCCCCAGCCCGACGCGCAGCTGGTCGGCCGCGAGGGCGAGCGTCGCGGCATACCCCTGCGCGCCCAGCTCCTCCTCGGGCAGACCACCCCGCACGAGCGACTGCTCCACCGTGTCCACCCGCAGGTGCGCCGCACCCGTCCGGCGGCACAGCTCGCGTGCCAGCGTCGTCTTCCCCACCCCCGGCAGCCCGGACAGCACGACGAGGCACGGCTCCCGCGAGGCCTCGCCCTCGTCGTCGACCCACGCCGCGGCGACCGCCAGGTCCTCGGGCGTGGTCACCTTCATCGCGCGGGCGTGCCCCGGGACGACCACGACGTGCCCCCCGGCGGCCTCGACCATCCCCGCGTCGTCGGTATGCCGCCCCTCACCGGCAGCGTGCGCGTGCGCCCGGTCCAGGGTCTCGCGCAGGAAGCCTTGCGGCGTCTGCACGGCGCGCAGACCGGCGCGGTCAGGGGTGCCGGTCACGAGCTCGACGTCGCCGTGGGCGCGCACCGCCTTGACCGTGTCGGTCACCGGGAGCGCGGGCACGACGGCCGCGTGCCCGGCACGGACCGCGTGCACCACACGGTCGAAGACCTCGGGAGGGGTGAAGGCCCGGGCGGCGTCGTGCACGAGCACGATGCCGACGTCGCCGGGGAGGGCGCCGAGCCCGGCCCGCACGGAGGCGACCCGGTCCTCACCGCCGGCGACCACGTCCACGGTGACGTCGCCGGTCCTGACGTCCTGCAGCGCGGACCGCACCTGCGCCACACCGTCACCGTCGGGCGGCGCGACGACGACGAGGTGCTGAAGGACGGACGTGCGCAGCGCGCCCTCGAGCGCGTGGCTGACGAGCGGACGGGAGTCCGGGCGCGAGCCGACCGGCACGAGCGCCTTGGGTCGCCCCGCCCCGAGGCGGGCACCCTGGCCGGCAGCGACCAGGATGAGCCCGACGTTCAGGAGGCGAGGACCTCGTCGAGGGTGGCCTCCGCCGTGTCCTCGTTGGTCTTCTCGGCAAGCGCGAGCTCGCTGACGAGGATCTGGCGGGCCTTCGACAGCAGCCGCTTCTCCCCCGTGGACAGACCGCGGTCCTTCTCGCGGCGCCACAGGTCGCGGACGACCTCGGCCACCTTGATCACGTCACCGGAGGCGAGCTTCTCGAGGTTGGCCTTGTAGCGGCGCGACCAGTTGGTCGGCTCCTCGGTGTGCTCGGCCCGCAGCACGGCGAAGACCTTGTCCAGGCCCTCCTTGCCGACGACGTCGCGCACGCCGACCAGGTCGCAGTTGTCAGCGGGAACCTCGATCGTCAGATCGCCCTGGGCCACCTTGAGCTTGAGGTAGAGCTTCTCCTCGCCCTTGATGGTTCGTGTCTTCATCTCTTCAATGAGAGCGGCCCCGTGGTGGGGGTAGACAACCGTCTCTCCGACCTTGAACGTCATCGTGGTAAAGCCCCTTTCGCGGACTCCCAGGATACCACGCGCCCGGACGGCGCAAGAATCATCCGGATGATATTTCCGCTGGTCAGGGGCTTGACAACGACCAATCTCTGTGCATCTGAGGGGCTGTGGGACACCTTCCGGGGTATGCCGCGGGCCGCCTTCCGAGGGTCCTGGCACACCTCTCGCCGAGCGGTGTCGTCGCAGGTGGCACGGCGCACGGGGACCCGATGGGGGGTGGGCGCTACGCTGGTGCCGTGACGACTGCACGCACCCCTCGCCCCACCCGCCGGACCGGCGCGCTCGTCGCCGCCGCCGCGGGCCTCGCCCTGGCCGGATGCTCGGTCAACTCCCCGACGACGACCAACATCGAGTATGCGCCCGCGGACGGGGTCGAGCTCGACGGCGAGGTCGTCGACGTCCGCGACCTGCTCGTGGTCAGCCAGGGTGACGGCGCCCCTGCGGTGATCTCCGGCTCGGTCATCAACACCTCCGCGGAGCCGGTCACCGTGACGGTCTCGGTCGACGGGACCGACCTCACCCCCGAGGTCACGGTGGAGCCGGAGTCCTTGGCACGGCTGGACGGCACCGACCCGGACGGCTCGGACGGGCAGCGGCTCGTCCTGGAGGCGCTGGAGTCGCCGGCCGGGCAGAACGTCGAGATCCGCATGGAGGTCGAGGGCGGCGAGGCCCTATCCACCATCGCCCCGGTGCTCCTGCCGCAGGGGCAGTACGCCCAGTTCGCCGACGACGCCGGCGGCACCGTCGAGCCCCCGGCCGAGCACGAGGAGGGCGAGGGCGACCACTGAGGTCGACCCGGCCCCGCCGGCTCTCCCTCCGCCTCAGGCCTCCCGCGGCACCCGTGCGGGGAAGCGCTCGTCGTCGCCGGGCAGCTGCTCGTCGTGCCACACCCCGGTGACGAGGTAGACCACGCGCAGCGCGATCGAGACGGCGTGGTCGGCATACCGCTCGTAGTAGCGGGAGAGCAGCGTCGCGTCCACGGTGACCTGTGTCGACTGCGACCACGACGGGTCGAGCAGCGCCTGGAAGACCTCGCGGTGCAACCGGTCCATGGTGTCGTCCGCCTTCATCAGCTCGGCGGCGCCGTCGGCGTCCTTGCTGCCGATGATCTCCCCGGCCCGCAGCACCATCGCCTCGGCGGTGGTGGCCATCTCGGCGAAGAGCGGGCGCAGCCGCTCGGGCAGGGCGTGCGCCGGGTAGCGCAGCCGCGTCAGCTTGGCCACGTGCCGGGCCAGGTCGCCGCTGCGCTCCAGGTCCGAGCTCATGCGCAGGGCGGTGACCATCTGCCGCAGGTCGGTGGCGACCGGCTGCTGCCGGGCCAGGACATCGATCGCGCGGTTGTCCAGCTCGCGCCGCAGGGCGTCGATGAGCTGGTCGTCGGAGATGACCTCCTGGGCCAGGCCCAGGTCGGTCTCCATGAGCGACCTCGTCGCCCGCTGGAGGGCCGTCGCGGACAGCCGGCTCATCTCGACCAGCTGCTCGCTGATGAGGTCGAGCTCTTCGGTGAACGCGCTGCGCATGCATGCTCCTCGTCGGTCGTCCGTCGTGCGGGGTGGAAGGGGTGCTGCCTTCATTGTCGGCGCCCGGGCAGCCGGCAGCACAGTGGGACGGTGGCAGGGGGACGTGAACGACGTGCGACCCGCAGATGAACAGTGACCCGCCAGGACACCGTGCGGGCACCCGATGTGCACGAGGCGGTCCGCCGATGACCCTAGGCTGGTCACGTGGAACCACTGACCGCAGGCCTGCTGGGCGCCGCGCTGGGCGTCGTCGGGGTGCTGCTGCTGTGGTGGCTGCGGCGCGAGTGGCGAGCGGCCGGGGTGCCGGTCGAGCCCGCACCGGCGGTCGTGGTGCCGGAGGGCGTCAAGGAGGTCCTGTCGGTGCTGCGCTCGGGCGCCATCGTCGTGGACGGCTCGGCCCGGGTGCACGTGGCCACCGGGGCGGCGCTGGCCTTCGGCCTGGTGCGCGAGGACAACCTGGTCAACGCCCGGCTGCGCGAGCTGGTCGGCCAGGTGCTCGGCGAGCGGTCGGTGGCGGAGGCCGAGCTGGACATCGTCCGCGGCCCGCTGTCCTCGAGCCAGGTGCTGCTGGCGGTGCGGGTCGCGCCCTTCGCCGACGGGCTGGCGCTCATCCTCGTCGACGACCGCACCCAGGCCCGCCGGGTCGAGGCGGTGCGCCGCGACTTCGTCGTCAACGTCAGCCACGAGCTCAAGACCCCGGTCGGTGGCCTGGCGCTGCTCGCGGAGGCGGTGCTGGACGCCGCCGACGACCCGGAGGCGGTGCGCCGCTTCGCCGGCCGCATGACGACCGAGAGCGAGCGGCTCACCCGGCTGGTCGCCGAGATCGTCGACCTGTCCCGGCTCCAGGCCAACGACCTGCTGGCCGACATGGTCCTCGTCGACGTCGCCGCGTGCGCCGCGGAGGCGGTCGAGCAGACCCGGGTGGTCGCCGGTGACCGCACCGTCGTGGCCGCCCCCGCGGGCCGCCCCGAGGAGCTGCGGATCTACGGCGACCGCGAGCTGGTGACCACGGCGATCCGCAACCTGGTCACCAACGCGATCGCCTACTCCGAGGACAGCACCCGGGTGGGCGTCGTCACCCGCCGCACCCAGGACGTCGTCGAGGTGTCGGTCTCCGACCAGGGGCGCGGCATCTCGACCGAGGACCAGGAGCGCATCTTCGAGCGCTTCTACCGCGTCGACCCGGCCCGCTCCCGCCGCACCGGCGGCACCGGGCTCGGGCTGTCCATCGTCAAGCACATCAGCGCCGGGCACGGCGGGTCGGTGTCGGTGTGGAGCGAGGAGGGGCAGGGCTCGACCTTCACCCTCCGCTTCCCCGCCGTCGACGACCCGCGCGCCCCCGGCTCCCCCGCCCCGCACCGCCAGGGCCGACCGGCCCGGGTGCCCGACCCAGCCCACGGCGGGACCCCGCCGCCGACCGCCCTGGCCGGCACGCCCCGAGGAAAGGTGACCCGATGACCCGGATCCTGGTGGTGGAGGACGAGGAGTCCTTCTCCGACCCGCTGTCCTACCTGCTCGAGAAGGAGGGGTATGACGTCACCGTCACCGAGTCCGGGACCGAGGGCCTGGCCGAGTTCGACCGCGGCGGCGCCGACCTGGTGCTGCTCGACCTCATGCTGCCCGGGATGTCCGGTGTGGACGTCTGCCGCGCGCTGCGGCAGCGCTCCAGCGTGCCGGTCATCATGCTCACCGCGAAGGACTCCGAGGTGGACAAGGTCGTCGGGCTCGAGCTCGGGGCGGACGACTACGTCACCAAGCCCTACTCCGGGCGGGAGCTGCTCGCCCGGATCAAGGCGGTCCTGCGCCGGCAGAGCGAACCCGAGGAGCTCATGCCGTCGACGGTCGAGTCCGGGCCGGTCCGGATGGACGTCGAGCGGCATACCGTGTCCGTCCACGGGGAGTCGGTGTCGTTGCCGCTCAAGGAGTTCGAGCTGCTGGAGATGCTGCTGCGCAACGCCGGCCGCGTCCTGACGCGGGGCCAGCTCATCGACCGGGTCTGGGGCAGCGACTACGTCGGCGACACCAAGACCCTCGACGTGCACGTCAAGCGGCTGCGGGCCAAGATCGAGCCGGACCCGTCGAACCCGCAGCACATCGTGACCGTGCGCGGGCTGGGCTACAAGTTCGAGACCAGCTGACCCGGGCGGCGTCCTACTTCTTGCCCTGGTTGGCGACCTCGTGGATCGCCTCGGCCGCGGCGGCCGGGTCGAGGTAGCGCCCGCCGGGGGTGACCGGGGCGAGGTCGGCGTCGAGCTCGTAGAGCAGCGGGATGCCGGTGGGGATGTTGAGCCCGGCGATGTCCTCGTCGCTGATCCCGTCGAGGTGCTTGACCAGGGCCCGCAGGCTGTTGCCGTGCGCCGCGACCAGCACGGTCTGACCCTCGCGCAGGTCCGGCACGATGTCGCTGTCCCAGTAGGGCAGCATCCGGGCCACGACGTCCTTGAGGCACTCGGTGCGGGGCAGGTCGGCGCCGAGGTCGGCATACCGCGGGTCGCCCGCCTGAGAGAACTCGTCGTCGTCCTCGATGGGCGGCGGCGGGGTGTCGAAGCCGCGGCGCCAGGCCATGAACTGCTCCTCGCCGTACTTGTCGCGCGTCTGCGCCTTGTTCAGCCCCTGCAGCGCGCCGTAGTGGCGCTCGTTGAGCCGCCAGTGCCGGTGGACCGGGATCCAGTGCCGGTCGGCGACGTCCAGCGCCGTGTTGGCGGTCGTGATGGCGCGCCGCAGCAGGGAGGTGTGCAGCACGTCCGGCAGCAGCCCCTCCTCCCGCAGCAGCTCGCCGGCGCGGCGCGCCTCCTCGTGCCCGTTCGGGGTCAGGTCGACGTCGACCCAGCCGGTGAAGAGGTTCTTCTCGTTCCACTGGCTCTCGCCGTGGCGGAGCAGGATCAGGGTGTGTGCGGCCTCGCTCATGGCGCCCACCCTACCGATCGCCGGGGTCCTCGCCCGAGTCGGACAACGTGCCGGGCGGGGCGTCGGGCAGCGACTCCAGCTCGGCCCGGAAGGCCTCGAGGTTGGCGGTCGACTCGCCGCGGTCGAGGCGCCAGGCCCACTCGCGCCGGATCGAGGTCCAGAAGCCGAGCCGCAGCAGCTCGTTGAAGGGCTCGTCGCAGGCGGCGAGCACCGCGCCGAGCAGGTCGTCGAGCACGTCCTCCTCGAGGCCGGCCAGCGGCACGCGCCCGGTGAGGTAGACGTCGCCGCTGCGGTCCACGGCATACCCCACGCCGGGCAGCCGCAGCGCGCGTCGCAGCAGGTAGCGGTAGACGGCCTCGTGGTTCTCGTCCGGGTTGCGGACGACGAAGGCGCGCAGCTCCAGCGAGCGCTGGCCGACGACGAGCGAGACCACGGTGCGCAGCTTGCGCTCCCCGGGCAGCGTGACGACCGTCTCCCCGGCGCGGGTGCCCGCCTCCCAGTCCACGTCGAGCGCGTCGAGGTGGGCGCGCAGCGTCGCGAGCGCGGTCTCATCCATGGTGTCCTCCTCGGCGGGCGGTCACGGCGGCGGCGTAGGCGTCGAGCAGGGCGTCGACGGTGCGCTCCCAGGAGTATGCCTGCGCGTGCTCCTGCGCGCGCCGCACCCAGTCCTCGTCCGCCCCGTCCGAGGCGTGGGCCGCGAGCACCTGCTCGAGCGCGTCCGCCCAGTCGCCGGGGTCGTGCCCGTCGACGAGCACCCCGACGTCGCCGACCGCAAGCGGGAGCCCGCCGACCCGCGCCGCCACGACGGGCGTGCCGCAGGCCAGCGCCTCGACGGCGACGAGACCGAAGGACTCGTGGTGCGAGGGCACCGCCACGACGTCCGCCGCCCGCATCCACGTCGCGAGCTCCTCCCGGGAGACGGGCGGGCCGAGGTGCAGCAGGTCGTCGACACCCTCCTCGCGCGCGACCTGGCGCAGCCCTCCGGGCCGGGCCAGACCGGAGCCGGAGAGGCCGCCGAGGACCGCCACGACCAGCCGGTCCCGCCGCGCCGCGTCACGCCGCACCAGCTCACCCGCGGCGCGCACGAGCACGTCCGGGCCCTTGAGCGGCTGGATCCGCCCGACGAAGAGCAGCACCTCCGCCTCCGCCGGCAGCCCGACGGCCTGCCGGGCCGCCTGCCGGTCGCCGGGATGGAAGGTGTCCAGGTCCACCCCGGGTGGCACGACGTGAACCGCGGCCGGGGCCGCGGCATACAGCTCGACGAGGTCGCGCGCCTCGTCGGGGGTGTTGGCGACCAGCGCGTCGGCGCGGTCGACGAGCTCGACCTCCCCGTCGATCCGCGCCTGCGGCTCGGGCAGGTCGCCGGCGGCCAGCGCGCGGTTCTTGACCCGGGCCAGGGTGTGCATGGTCTGCACGAGCGGCACGTCGAAGCGGCGCGAGGTGAGCCCGCCGGCCTGACCGCTGAGCCAGTAGTGCGCGTGGATGACGTCGTAGTGGCCTTCCGCGAGCCCGGCGACGTGCCGCGACAGGTCGTCGGCGAACTCGCAGACGTGCCCCGGCAACACCTCCTTGGGCACTCCCTCCAGCGGTCCGGCGGGGACGTGGTGGACGCTGACCGGCAGCCCCGGCTCCAGCTCGACGCTGCGCGCCTGGTCGGCGTCGGTGGCCCGGGTGAAGATGTCGACCTCCACCCCGCGCCGGGCGAGCTCTGCGGCCGTCTCCACGACGTAGACGTTGAGGCCGCCGGCGTCGCCGGTCCCGGGCCGCAGCAGCGGCGAGGTGTGCAGCGAGACCATCGCGACCCGCCGCACCGGGGGGTGCCGGTCCGGATCCTCGCTCACGGGCGCCAGTCTGGCACGCCGGGCTGCCTAGGCTGGGCCCATGCCGCCGCCCGCCCGCCGCCCCGTCGGCACCGTGACGCGCGGCACGACCAACCCCAACCGGCTGCGGCGGGTGGACCGCTGGATCGGGTATGCCCTGGGCGGGCTGCTGCGCTCCGCCGCCGGGTCCCCGGTGGTCGTCGACCTCGGCTACGGCGCCTCCCCGGTCACGGTGCTCGAGCTGGCGGACCGGTTGCGCGGGGTCCGGGAGGACGTGCGCGTCGTCGGGGTGGAGATCGACCCGGAGCGGGTGGAGCGCGGCCGACCGCTGGCCGACCCGCCGTGGGTGGACTTCGCGCGCGGCGGCTTCGAGGTGCCGCTGCCGGCGGGGCTGGGCGCCGACGCACGGCCGCTGGTGGTGCGGGCCTTCAACGTGCTGCGGCAGTACGACGAGGTCGAGGTCTGGCCGGCCTGGCAGCGGGTGGTCGACCGGCTGGCTCCCGGCGGGTCGCTGGTCGAGGGCACCTGCGACGAGCTGGGCCGGCTCGCGGCGTGGGTGGACGTGCGCCGAGGGGAGGACGGGCTGGCGACGCCGCGGACGCTCACGATCTCGCTGCGGCTGGCCGGCCTGGAGACGCCCTCGGTGGTCGCCGAGCGGCTGCCCAAGGCGCTCATCCACCGCAACGTGCCGGGCGAGCGGGTGCATACCGTGCTCGGCGCGCTGGACCGGGCCTGGGAGCGCGCGGCACCGTTGGCCAGCTTCGGCGCCCGGCAGCGCTTCGTCGCGACCGCGCGCTCGCTGCGCGAGGACGGCTGGCCGGTCGTGGACGGGCCGGCGCGCTGGCGCCTCGGCGAGCTCAGCCTCGACTGGGCCGCCGTCGCGCCCTCCTGATCAGCCCCTCGCACCCCGACCGGACCAACCGTGTCCGCCTCTGCGGCGTCCGGGAGGTCTGTCCGGTCACCAGGGGCCGTAGGGCCCCATGTGGGTGTTGGAGCCGCCGCGGCCCTGGACCGACTTGACCGCGGGGCGGACGTCGGCGAGGTAGACCGCCGCGGCGACGACGGCGATGACGTTGAAGATCGACAGGGCCGACCCGATCGAGATGAAGCCGAGCAGGGTGGCGCCGCCCGTGATGAGCGACCAGAAGGTCTTGGTGCGCTTGCCCGCGGCGACGAAGGCGTCCTGGCGGGTGCGCAGGCAGTCGACCAGCGCCCACACCATCATGGCGAAGAGGCCGAGGCTCAGGACCAGCTCGACCATGTTCTGCGCCTCGTAGATCACACCCATGCCGGTCAGCGTAGCCCCCGTCCCTGGACGCGGCACCCAGGACGGGCGGGGCGCTCAGGTGTCGACGATCAGCGTGACCGGGCCGTCGTTCACCAGCTCGACCTCCATCATCGCGCCGAAGCGCCCGGTCGCGACCTCGATCCCCCGGCCCCGCAGCTCGGCGACCACCGCGTCGACCAGCGGCTCGGCCACCGGCCCCGGTGCCGCCTCCCCCCACGAGGGCCGCCGCCCCTTGCGGGTGCTGCCGTAGAGCGTGAACTGGCTGACCACGAGGACCGCCCCGCCGCTGTCCGCGACCGACTGCTCGTCGCGCAGGATGCGCAGCTCGGCGATCTTGCGGGCAGTCGTCTCGACGTCCGACGGACCGTCGTCGTGGGTGGCCGCCACCAGCGCGAGGATCCCGGGGCGGTCGATGGCGCCCACGACCACGCCGTCGACCCGGACCGCCGCCCGGCTGACCCGCTGCAGGACGGACCGCACCTCAGCCCTGCCCCGGCAGCACCGCGCGCACCTCGCCGACCGGCTCCCCGTGGCCGCGGACGACCGCCCGGGCGTCGAGCGCGTCCATGGTCGGTCCGGCCTGCGGGCCGAGCCCGTCGACCCCCGCCCGGCGCAGGACCGCGGTCGCGAGGACGACCCGCGCACGCTCGCCCCCGTCGGTGATCTTCACCGACAGCCCGCGCCCGTCCGCCAGGCCGACGGCATACACCGACTCGGCGCCGTCCTTGGCGATGAGGCCCGGGACGGCGGAGATGAGCTCGGTGACGTCGCGGCCGGTGCCCCCGAGGAACTCCGGGTGGCTGCGGATCGCCTCGGCGACCCGGCCGGCCTCGGTGCCCGGCTCGGCGGCGGCGATCCGGCCGAAGGCGCGCGCCAGCCCGGCCGAGGAGACCCCCAGCGCCGGCGCGCCGCAGCCGTCCACGGTGGCCACCTCGACCCGCTCACCGGTGAACTCCTCGATCACCTCGACCACGAGCCGCTGCAACGGGTGCCCCGGGTCGAGGTAGGTCGCGGTGTCCCACCCGGCGGCGACGCAGGCCGCGAGCATGCCCGCGTGCTTGCCCGAGCAGTTCTGCCCGAGCGAGGTCGGGGGTGCACCGTCCCGGATCCAGGCACGCCGTTCGTCCTCGTCCAGCGGGAGGTCGGGGGTGTTGCGCAGCGCCGACTCGTCCAGCCCCACGGCGGCGAGGATGCGGCGCGCGCCGTCCAGGTGGCGCTGCTGCCCGGAGTGGCTGGCGCTGGCCAGGGCGAGCAGCTCGCCCTGAAGGTCCGCGCCGGCGCGCAGCATCGCGATCGCCTGCATCGGCTTGAGCGAGGAGCGCGGCAGGACCGGGGCGTCGACGGGGCCCATCGCGAGGTCGACGGTCCCGTCGGCGTCGGTCAGCGCGACGACACCGTGGTGCACCGACTCCACGAACCCGCCGCGGACCACCTCCGCGACGACGGGGGCGTCGGCCAGCGGCGAGTCGGAGGTCTGCTGCGTCGGTGAGGGCATAGCCCCGATCCTGCCAGGTCAGGACTGGCGCGCCCGCGGCCCGTCAGCCGGGACGATCGCCGTCTGGGCGGCGGCAGTGCCGTCGGCGAGCAGCGTCAGACCCGGGTCAAGGGTCCGCTTGACCAGCGCGAGCGCGACCGGGCCGTCCTCGGCGTGCCGGGCGACGCTGGTGAGCTGCCCGACGGGTCGCCCGCCGTCGAGCGGAGTGAGCTCCGCGCCCGCCTCGGGGATGACGTGGCCCGAGCCGTCCAGGTGCAGGAAGACGACCCGGCGCGGCGGGCGGCCGAGGTTCTTCACCCGGGCGACCGTCTCCTGGCCCCGGTAGCAGCCCTTGTGCAGATGCACCGCGGTCCGCAGCCAGTCCAGCTCGTGCGGGATCGTGCGGTGGTCGGTGTCGACGCCCGCGCGCGGGCGCCAGGCCGCGACGCGCAGAGCCTCGGCGGCCCAGGTGCCGGCCAGCGGCCGGTCGCCGACGGCCGCGGCGAGGTCCTCCCGGGGCACGATGAGCTCGCGCCAGGCCCGTCCTGTGCCCGGGTGCTCGGCGCCCTCCGGCCCGTAGCTGAAGGTGTCGCCCACCGGCCCCGGCCACGGGTCGACCCACGCGACCGGCTCCACGTCGACCGACTCGCGCGAGACCGGCTCGCCGAGCACGGCATACGCGGCGCTGACGTCCTCGACCTCGACGCGCAGCATGAAGCGCATCGAGTCCAGCCACCCGGCCACCGCGGGCGCGGCCCCGGGCTCGGTCGTGATCCAGGTGCGCTCGCCGTCGTCCACGAGGTGCAACGCATGCTCGACGTGCCCCTTCGGCGACAGGATGAGCGTCTCGGTCGAGCGGCGTGGCGGCAGGTCGGTCAGCTGCTGGCTCGTGAGCGAGTGCAACCAGCTGAGCCGGTCCGGGCCGGAGACCGTGACCACCCCGCGGTGCGACAGGTCGACGACGGCCAGCCCCTCGGCGAGCAGCCGCTGCTCCCGGTGCGGGTCGCCGTAGTGCGCCGCGACCCCGGCGTCCGGCCCCTCGGCCTCGACCGCTCCGGGCCGGTCCAGCAGCACGTGCATGGGTGCGTCCTTCCTCGTCCTGACCTGCACCTCCACGGTACGCGCGTCCAGGGATCCCCGAGGAACCGGCCGTAGACTCCGGTCGCATGAGGGATGACGACACCTCCGGGCCGGCGCGCCCCGGCACCCCCCGCGAGCCCCGCCGCCGACGCCCGCTGCGCGCCCTCGCCGCCGGCATCGGCGTCCTGGCGCTGCTCGGCGTCCTCGCGCTCGGCGGGTATGCCTTCTACCTCCAGCGGACGGTCGAGGGCAACATCGAGCGGGAGGACCTCAACGCGCAGGACGACGCCACGGTGACGATCTCCCCGGACCGCTTCGGGACCACGCAGCCAGACGACGACCCCGACGCCGAGGGCTCGGTCGACCTCGACGGCCCGGTGGAGACCGACGAGGAGGGCACCGCCCCGATCGTCGGCGAGGACGGCGAGGCCGTCGACGTCGGCGAGAGCGAGTTCCAGGCGCAGACCCCGGCACGTCCCGCCGAGGCCGGCGAGGCGCAGAACTTCCTCATCATCGGCTCGGACAGCCGGGACCTGTCGGTGGAGCGGGGACGCTCCGACGTCATCGTGCTCATGCACATCAACGACGAGCGGGACCGGGTCGACCTGGTCCACTTCCCCCGCGACCTGTTCGTCCCCATCGCCGGCACCGGCGGCTCCTCCAAGATCAACGCCGCCTACGCCTACGGTGGCGCCCCGCTGCTGGTGCAGACGCTCCAGCCGCTGGTGGACGTGCCCATCGACCACGTCGTCGTGGTCAACTTCCAGAGCTTCCAGGCGATGACCGACTCCATCGGCGGGGTCGACGTCAACGTGGCCGAGGCATCCCCCGGCTTCCCCGCGGGCGTCATGCACATGGACGGCGCGACCGGGCTGGAGTTCGTGCGCGAGCGGTATGCCCTCTCCCAGGGCGACATCTCCCGGGGCCAGCGCCAGCAGGCCTTCATCCAGGGGATCATGACCAAGGCACTGTCCCGGGAGACGCTGACCAACCCGGCACGGTTGGCGCGCTTCGTCGACGCCGCCACGACCAACCTGACCGTCGACGCCGACCTGCAGGTGGGTGAGATGCGCGACCTGGGCTTCCAGATGCGCGGCGTGCGCGGCGGCGACATCCACTTCGAGACCGCCCCGTGGAGCGGCATCGAGAACCACCCGGTCGCCGGGTCCATCGTGGTCATGGCGCAGGACCAGATGGCCACCCTCTCCGAGCACCTGAAGAACGACACCATGGAGGACTACACCGACCCGGTGTCCCCCCGCTCCGGCTTCGGCGGCTGACCCGCGGCGGGGCGGCCTCCCGCCACCCGCCCCTACGATGGTCGGATGCCCATCGAACTCGACCCGACCATGCACCACGACAACGCACCGCTGGCCTGGCTGCTCGGCTCCTGGGCCGGCGCGGGCGTCGTCGGCTACCCGACGATGGAGTCCCGCAACTTCGGCCAGGAGGTCGAGGTGACCCACGACGGGCGGCCCTTCCTGCACTGGTCCTCGCGCACCTGGCTGCTGGACGAGCAGGGCGGCAAGGACGAGCTCTTCGCCGTCGAGTCCGGCTTCTGGCGCCCGCAGCCCGACGGCGAGGTCGAGCTGCTGCTGTCCCACCCCACCGGCGTCGTGGAGATGTACTACGGCAAGACCGACCAGGCCAAGGTCGAGGTGGCGACGGACAGCATCGTCCGCAGCCCACGCTCCCGCGACTACTCCGCCGCCCAGCGGCTCTACGGGTATGTCGGGGGCAACCTCATGTGGGTGATGGACATGGCGGCGGACGGCCACGAGATGCAGTCCTTCATGTCCGCCGAGCTCAAGCGCGTCTGAGCCCGGCGCCGCGGCCTCAGCCGGGGAAGGAGGACGGGACGAAGGCCAGCCCGACGAGGTAGGGCACGACCCCGACGACGAGCACCGACACCACCCCGGCGACGAGGCGGGGCCGGGCGTGGGCCAGCGGCGGCAGCCCGACGAGCACGCTGCGCATGGCGTGGCTGAGCGCGCCCGCGGCCACCCCGAGGACCAGCCAGGTCGTCGGGCTGGCGTGCAGCGTGAGCGCGACCGCCAGGGCCGCAGCCCCGCCGGCCAGCATCGCGAGTGCCATGGCCCAGCCGCGCAGGGGTGCCCAGAGCCCTAGCAGGTCGCTGAGCGAGGACGCCCCCGCCGCGCCGAGCGCCGCGAGCAGCAGCGCGATGCCCTCCGCCGTGTGGCTCGCCGGCACCATGAGGATCCCGCAGCCCACCAGCGCCAGCCCGAGCACCACCGAGCTGATCGACTGCACCACCCGCGGCCTGCCGTCCCGGCGGAAGAGCTGGTGCACGAAGGCCGCGATCATCGCCAGCGCGAGCGCAGCCGGTGCCCACCCCAGCCACGGCTCCTCCTCGCGGACGCCGACCGCCGTCACCAGCGCGAGTCCGCCGACGAGCAGCACCCCGACCGTGCCGCGGGGCGAGGGCAGGCCGAAGGTCCCCGACCAGCCCCAGGCGACGACGACGGTGCACGCGGCCAGACCCACGGCCAGCAGCCAGGGAGCCGCCACCGCCGCCAGCGCCAGCAGCCCGGAGACGACGAGGACGACCAGGGCCAGCGACCCCACGAGCCCCCGGGTCGGGCGGTCCGCGGGGCGCTCGCCGGGCGTCGGGTCGGGCATACCTCCATCTTGCCGCACGCACGCTGGTCCGGACCGGAGGCGCAGGCTCCCTATCCTGGGTGCGTGGCCGACCTGGTCCTGCTGACCCCCCGCCCCGCCGACGACGCGTCGGCGGCGCTCGTGCTGCCCGGGCTCTCGCTGCTCCCGCACCGCGTGTCGGTGTCGGGGATGGACGTCGGCGCGCTGGTGACCCGCGGCGACAGAGAACCGGACCTCGTGCTGGTCGACGCGACGGCCGACCTGGTGCAGGCCCGCGGGGTGCTGCGGTCGCTGGCGGCGCTGGAGCTGTCGGTGCCCGTGCTCGCGGTGGTCGGGGAGGGCGCGCTCGCGGTGCTCGACGAGCAGTGGCCGCTGGACGACCTCGTCCTCACGACCGCCGGGCCGGGCGAGCTGGCGGCCCGGCTGCGGCTCGCGCTGGGGCGCGGCCCCCGGGGTGCGGGTGCTGCGGTCGCGGCCGCCGTCGAGCGGTCCTCCCCCGACGGGCCCGAGGCGATCCGGGTGGCCGACGTCGTGGTCGACGAGGCGAGCTGGACGGTGCGGGCCGGCGGCCGGGCGCTGGACCTGACCTTCAAGGAGTTCGAGCTGCTGCGCTACCTCGTGCAGCGGCCCGGACGGGTCGTCACCCGTGACACCCTGCTGCAGGAGGTCTGGGGCGGCGACTACTACGGCGGCACCCGGACCGTCGACGTGCACATCCGACGGCTGCGGGCCAAGCTCGGGCCCGAGCGCGAGTCCCTCATCGGGACGATCCGCGGGGTGGGCTACCGGTTCACCGGGGCACGCGGTCCCGAGCGCCCCGGCTCCGTGCCAGACTGACCCCCATGCCTGGACCGCGGCCCGACATCGACGAGCTCCCCGCACTGCCCGGCCAGCTGTCCGGGGACGTCCTCGCCCTGGCCGTGCGCGCGGCCCGGCACGACGGCGTCAAGCCGCTCTCGGAGCAGACGGTGCTACAGGCGCGGCGGCTTCCCGAGCAGGTGGGCAGCCACGACACCGGGACACATCTCGTGCTGCGCGCCGAGGACGGCGGAGCGGTGGTGGGCTACGGCCACGTCGACCGCAGCGACCCGGACTCCCCCGCGGCCGAGATCGTCGTCGACCCGGACAACCGACGCCGTGGGCTCGGCGGCGCCCTGCTCGATCACGTGCTGCGGCGCTGGCCGCAGGTCCGGCTGTGGAGCCACGGCGACCTGCAGGACGCCCGGACGCTCTACGGCTCGCGCGGGCTGCGGGTGGTGCGCGAGCTGTGGCAGATGTCCCGACCGCTGGCCGGCGAGTGGTCCGACCTGCCGGACCGGGTCGAGCTGCCGGATGGCTTCGCGGCCCGGTCCTACCGCGTCGGCGACGACGACGAGGCCTGGCTCGCGGTCAACGCCCGCGCCTTCGCCGACCACCCCGAGCAGGGCCGGATGACGCTCGCGGACCTGCGGGACCGCCAGGACGAGCCGTGGTTCGACCCCTCCGGCTTCCTCGTCGTCGACGACACCACCGAGGTCGACGCCGAGGGCACGCCGCGGCTGGCCGCCTTCCACTGGACCAAGGTGGAGACCGACCACCCGGACACCGGCGAGGTCTACGTCGTCGGGGTCGACCCGGACTACCAGGGCCGCGGGCTCGGCTCGGCCGTCACCCTGCTCGGGCTGCAGCACCTGCGCAACCGCGGGGTCGAGACCGCGACCCTCTACGTCGACGGCGACAACGACCCGGCGATCGCCACCTACCACCGCCTCGGCTTCGAGCGCTCCGCCATCGACGTCATGTATGCCGCGGGAGACGCGGAGGCATGAGCGGGGGCGGTCCCCCGGTGGTGCGCGCCGGAGGGGTGCTGCCGGTGCGCCGGCACGACGGGGTCCTGCAGGTCGCGCTGGTCCACCGGCCGAAGTACGACGACTGGTCCTGGCCCAAGGGCAAGCTCGACCGGGGCGAGGACTTCCCCTCCGCCGCGGTGCGCGAGACCTGGGAGGAGACCGGGCTGCGGGTGCGGCTGCGGACCCCGCTGCCGCCGGCGCGCTACCGCCTCGCGGGCGGGGCGGACAAGCTCGTCCACTACTGGGCCGGGGAGGTGCTGGACGGGTCCGGCGCCCTGGAGCACGAGGTCGACGAGGTCGCCTGGCTCTCGCCGACGTTGGCGGGCCGTCGGCTCAGCTACCCCCGTGACCGGGACCAGCTCGACGCCCTCGTCGCGCTGGAGGCCGCTGACCGGCTCGCCACGTGGACCCTGCTCGTGGTGCGGCACGCCCTGGCCGTCCCCCGGTCGGACTGGGAGCACCCGGACCCCGAGCGTCCCCTCACCGGCGCCGGGCGGCGACGCTCACGCGGCCGCGTGCAGGACCTGCTGCGCGCCTACGGTCCCGAGGTGGTGATCTCCAGCCCGTCGGTGCGCTGCGCGGACACGGTGGCACCCTTCGCCTCGGCCGACGGCATACCCCTCGTCACCAAGAAGGCTCTGTCCGAGGAGGGCTTCGCCGCGGATCCCCGCAAGCTGGTCAAGCACGTCGACCGGGTGCTCGGCCGCGGGGTGTCGACCGTGCTGTGCTCGCACGGCCCGCTGCTGCCCGACCTCGCCGGGATGCTGCTGGCCCGCGCCGACCCGACCCTGGACTCCTCGGACCGCCGCATGCTCGGCCGGCTGGCGACGAAGGCGATGGACAAGGGCGAGGTGCTGGCCTGCACGATGCTCGGGAGCGGCCGCTCGGCCCGCGTCGTCGCGGTGGAGCGGCACCGACCCGCCTGACGTGGGCCTGGGCTGACTTGGAAAGAAGTGATGCGTGCCGGGCCGGGAGCGCCTCTCGGCGCGTGGCCGCTCGAAGCGGCGAGTGTTGGAGCCCGGGGCTGCCGCGGCCCGGCACGCACTACGTAACGGTACGCCTCTGCCGGATGTTCCCCAAACCTGAGCCGGCGCGACCGGTGGTGCGCGGCCGGAGGGTCAGTGCAGGTCGCCGAGGCGCCACAGCCGGGCGCAGGCGGTGAGGTCGTCGGCGGTGTCCCGCAGCCGCGCCGCACGGTTGACCTGCTTGGTGGGGATGTCGCCGCCGCCCGGCTCGGCCAACCCGACCGCCATGACGTGGCAGAACGCGCTGGCCCGCTCCAGGGCGATCGCGAAGTCACCGGTGAAGATGCCGCCCAGGATCTGCTCGGTCAGGTGGCGCAGGCCGTCCAGGTCGGGCGGCTCGGCGACCCCGGCGATGGCGCGGTAGACCTCCGCGTGGCCGGAGCCCGCCGCGAACTGGCGCCCGACCTCCTCCGGCTGCCGCAGCACCCACTCGTGCAGCAGGTAGAGCCGCCACAACGCCCCCGGCAGGGTGCGCGCGGGCCGGTCCGACCAGAGCTGGGCGACGGTCGCCAGCCCCACCTCGCCGACGAGCCCGACGAGGCGGGAGGTGAGCTCGTGGTCGCCCGCCGACTCCGCCCGGCCGCGACCGACGACGAGCTCGGCGCTGCGGTGGGCGGCCTCGGCCAGCTCCAGCGGGTCGGCGCCACCCCCGGCGTCCTCGAGCCGGTCCGGCGGCCGCAGCGTCGGACGGTGGAAGTGCCGGCGTCCCTGCTCCTCGCTCATCGGGTCGTCACCACCACGCTGTCCGGGCCCAGCCGCAGCACACCGCCCTCGCCGGGATCCCCGGGCGGGAAGGTGGCGAGCACCTCACCGGCCGGGACGTCGCGCTCCACGGTGCCCTCGCCCCCGAGCCGCGCCACGACCACGACACCCGGCCGCTCGACCGTGAGGATCTCGCCGCCCCGGCCGTCATCCTCGCGGACGACGCTCGCCGTGGTGCCCCGGGCGACGGCGGGCGTCGCGGCCCGCCACCGCAGCAGGGTGCGGTAGAGGTCGAGCATCCGGGCGTGCTCGTCGTCCCCGACCTCGGACCAGTCGAGGGTGGAGGCGGCCACCGTGCCGGCGTCCTGCGGGTCCGGCACCTGGCCGGCCCAGCCGTGCTCGGCGAACTCCGCCTGCCGACCCTCCCGGATGGACTGCGCCAGCCACTCCTCCTCGTGGTCGGTGAAGTACTGCCACGGGGTGCTCGCCGCCCACTCCTCGCCCATGAAGAGCATCGGCGTCCACGGTGCGGTGAGCAGCAGCGCCGCCCCCACGGCGTGCCGTCCCGCAGGGATGCCGTGGTGGATGCGGTCGCCGACCGCCCGGTTGCCGATCTGGTCGTGCGTCTGCAGCGAGGCGACGAAGCGCCACGGCTCGGTCACCTCCAGGTCGACCGGGCGGCCGTGCGCCCGGTCGCGGAAGCTGGAGAACGTGCCGTCGTGGAAGAACGGCGTGCGGCCCAGCACCGCGGGGATCGCTCCCGGGTCGGCGAAGTCGGCGTAGTAGCCCTGCGCCTCGCCGGTGAGCAGCACGTGCAGCGCGTGGTGCACGTCGTCGGCCCACTGGCCGTGCAGCCCGAGCCCGCCGGCACCCCCGGGACCGCGGCGGGAGACGGTCGCCGGGTCGTTGCGATCGGACTCGGCGACCAGGCTGCGGGGTATGCCGGTGCGCGTCGCGATCTGGTCCGCGAGCGCGGCCAGCTCCTCCAGGAGGTGCACGGCACGCTCGTCGTGCAGGGCGTGCACCGCGTCCAGCCGGAGCCCGTCGAGGTGGTAGTCCTGCAGCCACATCGCGGTGTTGTCGAGCAGGTAGGCCCGCACCTCGTCGCTGCCCGGCCCGTCGAGGTTGACCGCGTCGCCCCACGGCGTGTGGTGCCGGTCGGTGAAGTAGGGCCCGGCCTGCGAGAGGTAGTTGCCGCTCGGGCCGAGGTGGTTGTAGACGACGTCGAGCCACACCGCGAGGCCCGCGGCGTGGGCGGCGTCGACGAAGGCGGCGAGGCCCGTCGGCCCGCCGTAGGCGTCGTGCACGGCATACGGCGCGACCCCGTCGTAGCCCCACCCGTGGCGGCCGGGGAAGGCAGCCACGGGCATGAGCTCGACCACGGTGATCCCGAGGTCCACGAGGTGGTCCAGGCGCTCGGCGGCGGCCGCGAAGGTGCCCTCCGGGGTGAAGGTCCCGACGTGCAGCTCGTAGACCGCGGCGCGCTCCATCGGCACCCCGGTCCAGGCGTCGTCGGACCAGGCGAAGGCGTCGGTGTCCACCAGCCTGCTGGGCGCGTGCACCCCGTCCGGCTGGTGCCGCGACCGCGGGTCCGGGACGGCGGTCCCGCCGTCCACGGCGAAGGCATACCGGCCGTCGTGCGGCGCCGGGTCCGCGGTGGCGGCCCACCAGCCGCCCTCCCCGCGCTCCATCGGCACCCGAGCGGCGTCCGCTTCCTCGGGTCGGGCGCCGAGCAGCAGGTCGACCCGGTCGGCGTCGGGTGCCCAGAGCGTGAACTCGTGCGTCATCGGGCTCCCTCCCGCAGGTGGTCGGCGCGGACCAGCAGCGCGGCCGGACCCTGGGCGAAGACCTCGGCGGCGAGCACGCCCTCCGCACCGACCTCGTGCTCGGTGCCGGTGAGCGCGTCGACCCACAGGTCCGGCGGCAGGGGTATACGGGTGTCGCCGAGTCCACCCTCGGCGCCGAGGCTGCGTGGGGCCCGGATGGTGAGGGTCGCGGCGACGTCGCCGCGCAGGAAGCCCAGGACGTGCGGGCCCGCCTCGACCGGGCGGTAGCCGGCACCGGGACCGTAGGCCTGCGGCAACCAGGCGCGCAGCCGCAGCACCCGTGAGGTGACCCAGAGCACCTCGTCGGAGAGGTCGCCGGTCCAGCCGGTCGCGTCCAGCCGCTCCAGCCGGGCGATCCGCTCGTCGTAGTCGACCGGGCGGCGGTTGTCGGGGTCGACGAGGGACAGGTCGACGACGCCGGAGCCCTGGTAGGTGTCCGGGATCCCGGGGAGGGTGAGCTGCAGGATCTTCTGGGCGAGCGTCAGGGTGCGCGTCGTCAGCACGTTGTCCGCGAGGGTGTCGCCGATGGCCCCGGTGACCTCCCCGCCGTCGAGCATCTCCCGGGCCAGGACCAGGACCCGGGCCTCGTAGTCCTCGTCCTGGTCGGTCCAGGTGGTGTGCTCCTTGCCCTCGCGCATCGCCTTGGTGAGGTAGGCCTCGAGCCGGTCCGCGTCGACCGGCCCGGCACCGACGAGGGTCTGCCAGATGAGGTGCGCGGTCGGGGCGTCCACGCCGTGCCGGTCGGCGGCCGCCCGCGCGGCGGCCGAGACCCGTGACCATCCCTCGGCGTCCCCGGAGACCGCGAGGATGCGGGCCCGGACGTCCTCGCTGCGCTTGGTGTCGTGCGTGGACAGCGTGGTCATGCCCAGGGGCCAGTGCTCGGCCTGGTGCTCGGCCCACGCGTGCAGCGTCGCGACACCGCGCCCGGCGTCGAGCCCCACGGAGGGGTCGGCGCCGACCTCGTTGAGCGCGACCAGCCGGTGCCAGCGGTAGAAGGCGGTGTCCTCGATCCCCTTGGCCATGACCGGGCCGGTGGTCTGCTGGAAGCGGACGCACAGGTCCGCCGCGGCGGCCGGGTCGGCGGCGCACCCCTGCGGGTCGGCGAGCACGGCGACGAGGGCGTCGACCTCCGGTCGCAGGTCGGGGCGGGTGGCCAGCGCCCGCTCCTGGCCCGTGAACAGCGGCGCGACCATCGCCTCGTCGTGCTCGCCCGAAGGCGCGCCGGGGCGGACGTAGGCACGGTAGACGTGGACGGACACGAGCAGCTCGAGCAGCGCCTCGCGCAGCCGCTGCGGGTCGTGCCCGGGCAGCGCCTCGGTCGCGCGCCGCAGCAGCCGGGCCATCTCGGGCCGCAGCAGCTCGGTGGCGGCCAGCCGCTTGCACCGCTCGATCTCCACGTGGACGTCGGGCTCGCCGCCGGTCGCCTCCCACGCGCGGCTGACGACCTCGGTCGTGGTCGGGTCGACCAGGGCCGCCGACAGTGCGGCGTTGGCGTCGTAGCCGGTGGTCCCGGTGCACTGCCAGCCGGCGGGCAGCCGCTCGTCCCCCTCGAGGATCTTCTCCACCCAGATCGGGGTGCCGGGCCGGACCGCCGCGCTCAGCTGTTCGAGGTAGGCCGTGGGGTCGGCCAGCCCGTCGGGGTGGTCGATGCGGAAGCCGTCGACCACGCCGCCGTGGTGCAGCTCGAGGAGCAGCTCGTGCGTCGCCGCGAAGATGTCCGGCTCCTCGACCCGGACCCCGATGAGCCCGTCGACCTCGAAGAACCGGCGGTAGTTGAGGACGTCCGGGGCGTCCCGCCACGAGGCGAGGAGCCAGCGCTGGGCGTCCAGCACGGCGCGCAGCGCCGCCTGCGACGTCGATCCGTCGGGGTGCTCCGCGGCGAGCCGGTCGGTGCCCGGCGCGAGCGGGAGCACCTGCTCGTAGTAGCGGGCCACGGGCATACCCGCCGCCGGTCCCTCGTCGTCGCGGCCGGTGCCGAGGGTGATCTCACCCCGCTCGAGCACCGCGTCGAGGTCGTCGCCGAGGACGGGCAGCCCGAGGCGTCCGCCGAGGTGGTCCCAGTCGACGTCGAACCAGGCGGCGCGGGCCGCGGTCGGACCGTCGCGCAGGACCTCCCAGAGCGGGGCGTTGCGCCACAGCGGGGCGACCATCGCCATGTGGTTGGGCACGACGTCGACCACGACGCCCAGGCCGAGGTCGTGACAGGCCCGGGCGAGCGACTCCAGCCCGGCCCGACCGCCGATCTCCGGGTTCACCTCGGTGTGGTCCAGCACGTCGTAGCCGTGCTCGGACCCCGGGACCGCGGTGAGCACCGGGGAGAGGTAGACGTGGCTGACCCCGAGGGCGTGCAGGTAGGGCACGACCTCCTCGGCGTCGGCGCAGGTGAAGCCCGCGTGCAGCTGCAGGCGGTAGGTGGCGGTCAGGGGGCGGGTGCTGGTCGCTGTCATGACGCGCCCAGTCTCTCACCGGTATGCCTGCCGTGGTCCCGGTCCCGGTCGGCCCGCCCTGTCAGCCGGACCCGTGCCAGCGGGCATACCAGCCGAGCACGGCGAGCACCGCGACCACCGCCACCGCGGTGGCGAGCACGGCGGCGACCCGCCAGCGGCGGGTCTGCACCCGGTCGTGCACGGCCAGGCTCTGCGCGCCGGGCTCGATCCCGTGACCGGGTGCGCGGAGCACCCGCCGCAGCAGGTCCTCCAGCGCACGCAGCGTGGACTCGCGCATCAGCCGTTCGCCCTCTCGGGGTCGAGCCAGGCGAGGTTGTCGGCCGTCTTCTGCGCGATCTCGGCGGCGGCCTCGACGGCCTCGTCGAGCGTCTGGATCCCACCGTCGCCGGGAGCCGCGGTGACGGTGACGCCGACGAGGTAGTCGCCCTGCCGGACGAGCGCACCGCCCATGTAGTGGGGGTCGCTGCCCTCGATGGTGTCCTCCCGCCCGACCAGCAGGTGGTCGGCGTCGTCGTGGCCCGGCCACGGCAGCGGCTCCGGCACGCTCGGCATGTTGTCGTCGTCGACCCAGACGGTGCCGAGCCCGGTACCCCCGTCCCGGATGGCCGCCAGCGCGGCGGAGCTGTCGTCCCAGGCCGTGACCTGGATGTCCACCGAGTCCTGGTCGATCTCATTGCCGCGGGCGAAGTACATCCAGCTCCGGCCGCTGTGCGGCTCGACGCCCCCGGAGCCGCTGCCCGCGGCCATGAACCGCTGGAGCGGCATGAGGAGTGGACTCGACAGTTCGGACTGCGGTGCTCCGAGCCGGTCGAGAAGGCCGATGTCCACCGGCCGCGGGTCGGGGACGTCGACGAGGTTCGGCGTGCCGGCGACGTCGTCCGGCTCGACCGGCTCCGGTGGTGGCGTCGGCTGCCAGGGCGGGGTGTCGGCCGCCTCGGTCTGCTGCTCGCTGCCCGTCTCCTCCTCGGGGACCTCCGTCGTCGCCGACGAGTCGTCAGGTCCGGGCGCGGGAGTGGGCTCCGCGGTCTGCGTGGCGACGCTGACGTCGACGTGGGCACCGTCGCCGAGCATCCGGTTGCCCAGGACCCACCCGGAGGCCGCCAGCGCGGGCACGACGACCACGGCGGCCACGGTCGCCGTGGCGGCGCGGCGCCGATGGATGCGCGCGGCACGCTGCTTGACCCCCGCGACGAGCGCGTCGTGGTCGAAGGCCTCGTGCGGGTCGCCGCCGAGGGCGTGGCGCAGCTGCTCGTCCATCGCGCGCGGCTGCCCGTCCCGGTCGTCCTGCGAGGTCATCGCTGGGCCTCCTCGCCGTCGGTCTCCGGCACCAGCTGCCGAAGGTTGTTCAGCGCCGCGTGCGCGGCGCTGCGCACCGCCTGCTCGGAGCACCCGAGCGCCGCGGCGACCTCCCGGTCGGGGAGGTCCTCGTAGTAGCGCAGCGCGATCACCGCGCGCTGCCGGTCCGGGAGCCGGCGGATCAGGCCCAGGACGGCCTCCCGCTCGGCGATCCCGCCGGCCGGCGACGGAGCCGCGGCCACCGACCAGTCGGCGGTCACCGCCTCGTGCGAGACCACCTCGGTGGCGGCCTTGCGCCGCTTGACCGAGCTCAGCCGGTTGACCATCGTAAGGCGCACGTAGGCGTCGACGTTCTGCGCCTCCCGCACCCGCGACCACGTCGTCACGACCAGCGCGAGGGTGTCCTGCACCAGGTCCTCGGCGTCCGCCTTGTGCCCGGTCATGGCATACGCCAGCCCGACCAGGCGCGGCATCGCCTGCTCGACGTAGGCCTCGGCCTCGGCGCGCTGCGCGCTACCGCCGCCGAAGAGCCTCACGGGCCGGTCCTGGTTGTCATACCTCTCCTGACGCGGTGGGGCACCGCTGACGTTGCTCCGCACGGTATGCGGCGCGCGCCGGGCGGGCCCGCACATCCTGCGGCGGTGCGCCCGCGCCCGCCTACCGGCGTTGCATCCTTCGGGCGAATGGGTGAGGCGGCGGTCGCGACCGTAGAATCTTCCGGGTGCCCTCCCCGTCCCGTCCCGACCTGCGCGACCTCGCCCGCGAGCGCATCCTCGTGCTCGACGGCGGCTACGGCACCCTGCTGCAGCAGGAGGGCCTGGTCGAGGAGGACTTCCACGGCGAGGGCGAGCCGTGGGAGTCGCTGCGCGAGGTCACGCTCAAGGGCAACTTCGACCTCCTGGCGCTGACCCGCCCGGACGTGCTGGCGCAGGTGCACCGCGCCTACCTCGCGCCGGCGCCGACCTGCTCACGACCAACACCTTCACCTCGACCACCATCGCCCAGGCCGACTACGAGGCCGGCCACCTGGCCCACGCGATGAACGTCGCCTCCGCGCAGGTCGCCCGCCAGGTCGCCGACGAGGTCGAGGCCAGCACCGGCCGGCCGCGCTGGGTCGTCGGCACGCTCGGGCCCACCAACCGCACCGCGTCCCTCTCCCCCGACGTCGAGCGCCCCGAGTTCCGCGCGATCACCTACGACCAGCTGCGCGAGGCCTACGCCGAGCAGGCCGACGGGCTCCTCCAGGGCGGGGCCGACGTGCTCATGGTCGAGACCGTCTTCGACACCCTCAACGCCAAGGCCGCCCTGCACGCCGTCGCGGACGTCCTCGCCGTTCGTCAGGCGGCGGGTATGCCGCGGGTCCCGGTCATGCTGTCCGGCACCATCACCGACGCCTCGGGCCGCACCCTCTCCGGCCAGACGCCGGAGGCCTTCGCGGTCTCCACCGAGCACGTCGACCTGGTCTCCATCGGGCTCAACTGCGCCCTCGGCGCCGAGGAGATGCGCCCGCACCTGCGCGAGATCGGCGCCGCGAGCACCGCCCTGGCCTCGGTCCACCCCAACGCCGGGCTGCCCAACGCCTTCGGCGGCTACGACGACACCCCCGAGGACATGGCGCAGGTGCTCGGCGACATGGCCCGCGAGGGGCTCATCAACATCGTCGGCGGCTGCTGCGGGACGACGCCCGAGCACATCCGGGCCATCGCCGAGGCCGTCGACGGGGTGGCGCCGCGGCAGGCCCCCGAGCCCTCGGCATACCTGCGGACCTCCGGCCTGGAGGCGTTCACCCTCACGCCGGACGTCAACTTCGTCAACGTCGGCGAGCGGACCAACATCACCGGCTCCCCGAAGTTCGCCCGCCACGTCAAGGAGGGCGACTGGGACGCCGCCGTCGCGATCGCCCGGCAGCAGGTCGAGGCGGGCGCCCAGATCGTGGACGTCAACGTCGACGAGGGCATGCTCGAGGGCCCGGAGACGATGACCCACTTCCTCAACCTGCTCGCCGGCGAGCCCGACGTCGCCCGCGTGCCGGTGATGATCGACTCCTCCCGCTGGGAGGTGCTCGAGGCCGGGCTGCGCTGCATCCAGGGCAAGGGCGTCGTCAACAGCCTCTCGCTCAAGGACGGCGAGGAGGAGTTCCTGCGCCGGGCGGCGATCGTGCGCCGCTACGGCGCGGCGGCGGTCGTCATGGCCTTCGACGAGACCGGGCAGGCCGACACCTACCAGCGCCGGATCGAGGTGTGCGAGCGGGCCTACCGGCTGCTCACCGCGCGCAGCGACGCACTGCCGGACCCCTTCCCGCCGCACGACGTCATCTTCGACCCCAACATCCTCACCGTCGCGACGGGCATGAGCGAGCACGACCGGTATGCCCTGGACTTCATCGAGGCGACCCGCTGGATCAAGGCCAACCTGCCGGGGGCGCTGGTCTCCGGCGGCGTCTCCAACGTCTCCTTCTCCTTCCGCGGCAACAACACCGTCCGCGAGGCGATGCACGCGGTCTTCCTCTTCCACGCCATCGAGGCCGGCCTGGACATGGGGATCGTCAACGCCGGCATGCTCGGGGTCTACGCCGAGCTCGACCCCGAGCTGCGCGACACGGTCGAGGACGTCGTGCTCGCCCGGCGCGAGGACGCCACCGAGCGGCTCATCGAGCTCGCCGAGCGGATCAAGGCGCAGGGCGAGGGGGCGGCACCCGGCGAGCGCAGCGCCGCGGCGGCGGCCAAGCTCGCCTGGCGCGACGAACCGGTCGCCGAGCGGCTGCGGCACGCGCTGGTCCAGGGCATCGACACGTATGCCGTCGAGGACGCCGAGGAGGCCTACCAGGAGCTCGGGTCGCCGCTGGCCGTCATCGAGGGGCCTCTCATGGCGGGGATGGACGTGGTCGGCGACCTCTTCGGTGCGGGCAAGATGTTCCTCCCCCAGGTGGTGAAGTCGGCCCGGGTGATGAAGAAGGCGGTCGCGCACCTCACGCCCTACCTCGAGGCCGCGGCCGCGGAGACCGGCGGCCACAGCAAAGGCAAGATCGTCATGGCGACGGTCAAGGGCGACGTGCACGACATCGGCAAGAACATCGTGGGCGTCGTCCTCGGCTGCAACGGCTACGAGGTCATCGACCTCGGGGTCATGGTGCCGGCCGAGAAGATCCTCGCCACCGCCGACGAGGTGGGGGCCGAGGTGATCGGCGTCTCCGGCCTCATCACCCCGAGCCTGGACGAGATGGTCTCGCTGGCCGCCGAGATGCAGCGCCGCGGTCTCACCACCCCGTTGCTCATCGGCGGCGCCACGACCTCGGCGGCGCACACGGCGGTGAAGATCGACCCGGCCTACGAGGGCACGGTGGTCCACGTCGTCGACGCCTCCCGGGCCGTCGGCGTCGTCGCCGACGCCATCCACCACCAGGACCGCCTCCGCGAGCGGGTCGCCGGGACCTACCAGGAGCTGCGCGAGCGGCACGGCGGCAAGCAGGTGCGCCTCGTCGGCCTCGACAAGGCGCGGGGCGACAGCCGCGCGGTGAGCGAGCCGGTGCCGGCCACGCCGCGGCTCCTGGGGACCCGCACGGTGAGCCCGAGCGTGGCCGAGCTGGTCGAGATCGTCGACTGGACCCCCTTCTTCACCGCCTGGGAGCTGCGCGGCTCCTACCCCCGCATCCTCGAGGACCCCAAGGTCGGGGAGCAGGCCCGCGCCACCTGGGCGGACGGGCAGCGCTGGCTGCGCCGCATCCTCGAGGAGGACCTCTTCACGCCACGCGGCGTGGTCGGCCTGTGGCCGGCCGTGCGCGCCGAGAACGGCGACGACATCGTGCTGGACGTCGACGGCGCACCGGTGACCCTGCATACCCTCCGGCAGCAGCGCGAGCGCACCCAGGGCGGGTATGCCGCGCTCGCCGACTTCGTCGCGCCCGAGGGTGACCACGTCGGTGCCTTCGCGGTCTCGATCCACGGCGCCGAGACCCTGGCCCGGCGGCTGCGGGAGGAGGAGCAGGACGACTACGGCGCGATCATGGTCCAGGTCCTCGCCGACCGGCTCGCCGAGGCCTTCGCCGAGTGGCTGCACCGCGAGGTGCGCACCACGCTGTGGGGCTACGCGCCGGACGAGGACCTGCCGGTGGACGATCTCATCAAGGAGCGCTACGACGGGATCCGCCCGGCGCCCGGCTACCCGGCCCAGCCGGACCACACCGAGAAGTTCACGCTCTGGGACCTGCTCGACGCCCGGGAGACCGCCGGGATGACGCTGACCGAGCACGGCGCGATGAGCCCCAACAGCGCGGTGTCCGGGCTCATCCTGGGCCACCCCGAGGCGCGCTACTTCGCGGTCGGACGCATCGACGAGGACCAGGTCGCGGACTACGCGGAGCGCAAGGGCTGGGACCTCGAGACCGCGCAGCGGTGGCTCGGGCCGTTGCTGCGCTGAGCGCAGGGCGCTGACCAGCGGCTTCGCCGGCCTGAGGAGCGCGGATTCCCGGTCGAGGGACATCGTGACCCAACCGTTGCCTTCGTCACGATCGCGTCACGATGACCGCTCACCACCTCTCTGAGGCCACCTGCGACACCCCGTCGTTGCTACGTTCGGAGGGTTCTTTGTGCCCCGCGGCACGTCCCGACACCCCTCAGGAGTCCCGTGGCCTCCATCTCCGCCGAGAAGCTCTACAAGGTCTTCGGCCGCCGCCCCCAGCGTGGGGTGGACGCGCTCGAGAAGGGCGCGACCCGCGCCGACCTGCGCAAGCAGGGTCTCACCCCGGCCGTCATCGACGCCTCCTTCGACGTGACGGACGGCGAGATCTTCGTCGTCATGGGTCTGTCCGGCTCGGGGAAGTCCACCCTCATCCGCATGGTCAACGGCTTGCTCGAGCCGACCAGCGGGAGCGTCTCCATCGACGGCGACGACGTGACCCGGCTGGGCGGAGAGAAGCTGCGCGCGGTGCGGCGCGACAAGGTCAGCATGGTCTTCCAGCACTTCGCGCTGCTGCCGCACCGCACGGTCGGCGAGAACGCCGCGTATGCCCTCGAGATCAGCGGGGCGAACCGCTCCGAGCGGGAGCAGCGGGCCTCGCGCGCGCTGCAGATGGTCGGCCTGGGCGGCTGGGGCGGGTCCATGCCCGGCGAGCTCTCCGGCGGGATGCGGCAGCGGGTGGGTCTGGCCCGCGCGCTCGCCTCCGGCACCGACGTCATGCTCATGGACGAGGCCTTCAGCGCCCTGGACCCGCTGATCCGGCGCGACATGCAGGACCAGCTGATCGAGCTGCAGCAGGAGCTCGGCAAGACCATCCTGTTCATCACCCACGACCTCAACGAGGCGATGCGGCTCGGTGACCGGATCGCGATGATGCGCGACGGCCGGATCGAGCAGATCGGCACCGCGCAGGAGATCCTCAACGACCCGGTCAATCGCTACGTCGCGGACTTCGTCCAGGACGTGGACCGCTCCCGGGTGCTCACCGCCTCCGACATCATGACGTCGGCGGACGGTGATGCGGGTCCGCCCGAGGGGGCCGTCGTGCCCGCGGACGCGACCCTGGCCGACCTCTTCGCCGAGGCCACCGAGCACGAGCAGCTGCTCGTGCAGGACGCCTCGGGCCAGACCGTCGGAACGATCCGACGGACCGACCTGCTGGCCGCGCTGCACACCCGGTCCGGCGAGAGCGCGGGCACGAGCGAGACCGACGAGGCCACCACCGGTGACCTGCAGCCGACCGGAGGTGCGGCATGAACGAGAACGAGTCGATCGTCCCCCGCATCGAGATCGGTGAGTGGGGCGGCGAGGCCATCGCCTGGATCAACGACAACTTCGAGTGGTTGCTGGACTTCATCTCGCTCGTCCTCGACTGGTCCATCACGACGCTCATCGACGCGCTGCTCGTCGTACCCGCGCTGGTCATGATCGCGCTCTTCGCGCTCCTGGGGCTGCTGGTGCGCTCCTGGGAGTTCGCGGTGGGGACCGTCCTGACGTTCCTGCTCATCATCGCGATGGACCAGTGGACCTTCGCCATGCAGACCCTGGCACTGGTGCTCATCGCCACCGTCGTGGCCGTCATCATCGCGGTGCCCATCGGCATCGTGGCCGCCCGCAGCGACCGGGTCAGCGCCGTGGTCCGCCCGGTGCTGGACTTCATGCAGACGATGCCGGCCTTCGTCTATCTGCTGCCCGCTGTCGTCTTCTTCGGCATCGGGTTCGTCCCCGGGCTCTTCGCGACCGTGATCTTCGCGCTGCCCCCCGGCGTCCGGCTCACCGAGCTCGGCATCCGCGGCGTCGACGCCGAAACGGTCGAGGCCGGCCAGGCCTTCGGCGCCACCCCCGGCCAGATCCTGCGCGGCATCCAGATCCCGCTCGCCACGCCGACGATCATGGCCGGCGTCAACCAGGTCATCATGCTCGCGCTGTCGATGGCGGTCATCGCCGGCATCGCGGGGGCGGACGGTCTCGGCAAGGAGGTCGTCCAGTCCATCGCGACGCTGGACCGCCCGCAGGGCATCGAGGCCGGGCTGGGCGTCGTCATCATCGCGATCTACCTGGACCGCCTCACGGCCTCGCTGGGACGCCCCGGCGACTACCCGCACTCGCTGCTGGGGCGGCTGCGCAGCCGCTCCGGCGGCGGCCCCGACCGGGACGACGACAAGGCCGGCGCCGAGGCGCGCGACCGGATCGAGGGCGGCGCCGACAAGGGGCGCGGCATGGCCCAGGTCGGACTCTGACCACGGCATACCTCACGACCCACGACGGCCGTCCCCGGACGGTCGAAGGACACGAAGAAGGGAAGCACGAGAACATGACTGTTCGACGCAACACCACCACCAAGGCACTCGCCCTCGTCATGGCGGCCGGCCTGACCCTCGCCGCCTGCGGTGAGGGTGGCTCCGACGACTCCGCCGGCGGGGACTCCGGCGGCTCCGAGGGCGGCGGCGCCGAGGGCACCATCACCCTGGGTTTCATCCCGTCGTGGACGGACGGCCTGTCCACCGCCTACCTGCTGGAGGACCAGCTCACCAAGCTCGGCTACGAGGTCGAGATGGAGGAGCTGACCGAGGCGGCCCTGCTCTACACCGGGCTGGCTGAGGGCGACGTCGACATGTATCCGTCGGCCTGGCCCGAGGTGACCCACGCGCAGTACATGGAGGAGTACGGCGACCAGATCGAGGACCTGGGTGCCTACTACGACAACGCCAAGCTGACGTTCGCGGTCCCGACCTACACCGAGATCGACTCGATCGCCGAGCTCACCGGCAACGCCGACATGTTCGACGGTCAGATCATCGGGATCGAGCCCGGTGCCGGCCTCACCGCCGCCACCCAGGACTCGGTCATGCCGACCTACGAGCTGGACGGCGACTACGAGCTGGTCACTTCCTCCACCTCGGCGATGCTCACCGAGCTGGAGAGCGCGATCAACGACGAGGAGGACATCGTCGTCACGCTGTGGCAGCCGTTCTGGGCCAACAGCGCCTTCGACGTCAAGACCCTGGAGGACCCGGAGGGTGCGCTCGGCGAGGCCGAGGCGCTGCACTTCCTGGGCACCGAGGGCTTCTCCGAGGAGTTCCCCGAGGCGGCCGAGCTCATCGCCGGCATCCAGCTGGACGACGAGCAGTACGGCGCGCTCGAGGACATGGTCGTCAACGAGTACGGCGAGGGCCAGGAGGCCGAGGCGATCGACGCCTTCCTGGAGGAGTACCCCGACGCCTTCGACACGATCGTCACCGAAGAGGGCTGAGCCCTACCGCACGATCCGACGGCCCTGCGGCACCCTGCCGCAGGGCCGTCGGCGTCCTCGCCACCCGCCAGTGCTTCACTGGAGCGACAAACGCGCTCGCAACTTCTGGCGCCAGTCGGATCGGCACTCTCATATAACACATGCCTTGCTGTCAACGTGTACAGATACCCTGGACTCGCGAACCCCTGGTAGTGGAACTGCTAGCAAGGAGGGCAGCATGGAATTCGTGCTAGTGTCGCGCGTCATTAATTCATTGACAGTATGGGATGATGGCGTATGCCGTCACCTGCTCTGGAGATCAGCGATGAGGATCGTGCGACCCTGACCT
>NZ_MKKF01000010.1:0-58619 GCF_001942435.1 Serinicoccus sp. CNJ-927
GCACGGCTGCCTCAAACACCGCACCCCTTACGACGAACACACCGCCTGGGCCCACCGCCACCCCGCCGCAGCTTGACAAGCTAGACCCTGGGATATCTACGCCCGCCGCCGGGGGATCGTCGACGAGCAGGTCAGCCGTCGACCGCCTCGGCGATCGCGACGAAGTTGGCCTTCTGGCCGCCGTCGCTGCGCTGCCCGAGCGACGGGTCGCAGGTGATGAGGGCGATCCGGGCGACCTCCTCCTGGTCGCCCCACACCGCGTCGCTGCGCTGGAGGCCCTCCTTGGAGATCTGCTGGGTGGAGGTGACGACGAAGTCCCTCGTCCCCCCGTACCCGTAGCCGACGGTGACGATCTCGCCGTCCTCGACCTCGGCGAGGTCGTAGAAGACGTCCGGCTCGTCGTAGTAGCTGACGTGCGCCGCGATCACCGCCGTCCCCACCTGACCGGGCACCACCCGGTCGGACCCGGCATACCAGATCGCCTCGCCCTGGTCCGGGTTGATGGTGCCCTGCGGGGTGAGGCCCTCCGGGGCGATGGGTTCGTGCTCGAGGCCGGCGCCGGGGACGGTGACCCAGGTGGGTGCCCCCTCGCCCTCGGCGTGGACCGGGCGACCGTCGGTGCCCTGGATCGCCCCGACGGCCTGCACCGCGAGAGCGCTCACCCCGAGCGTCCCGACCAGCAGCCCGGTGGGCAGCAGCAGACGCGCGTTCACGGGCAGTCCTGCGCAGGTCAGCCCTGCTGGCTGCCCCGGCGACGCACGCCCACGGCGGCCGCCCCGGCGCCGACCAGCGCCAGCACCGCACCGCCGACGAGCAGCGGCGACATCCCGGTCTCTTGGAGCGGGCCTGCGGTCTCGACGGCCGGGCCGGCCGTCTCGTCGTCGGCCTCGTCCTCGCTGGTGGCGGAGTCGTCGTCGGAACCGTCGGCCGCGTCGGCGTCGTCACCGGCGTCGTCGCCGGCTTCGTCCTCCGCGGGGGCCTCCTCGGCGTCAGCGGCCTCGGCGGCCGTGCCCTGGCACAGGGTGATCTCGCGGATGATCGCGCCACCCTCGCTGCCGTAGGTCTCGCCGTACTCCGGGTCCTCGACCGCGACCTCGCCCTCGTCGGAGGTCAGGGTCAGGGCGACCCACTCGTTGTCGCCGTCGAGGTAGGGCCCGTGGACGGCCTCGTCGATGTAGGTGGCGGTCGCCGTCCCGGGCATCGCCATGACGTCACAGCTGACGTCGGCGTAGCCCTCCAGGTCGTCCTCGTCGACCGCCACGGCCGGGGTGGCGAGCGCGAGCGCGAGGCCCGCACCGGCGGCGATGGTCAGCGTCGGCAGGGTCGTGGTGCTCATCGTCGATCCTTTCCCGGGCGACCGGGCAGCGGTCGCGGTCCTCGTGCGCGCCGGTCTGTCAGACGTGATCACGTGAACCACATTCGTCACATCCAGCGCACGAGCACCATAGCGTCGGGCCGGTGTCGACCCCGTGGCGATCAGGCGGCGTGTCGCGGATGCCTCACCCGCCGCGCACCAGGGCGACCAGCGTCGCGCCCTCCTGCGGCAGGTGCGTCCGCGGTGTGACCACGGTGGCGACGCCGTCGACGACGAGGAACATCAGGACCGCGTCGGGCTCCCGGGCGCGGAAGTCGTCCAGGGTGTGCTGGTCGGTGAGCTTGGTGCGCCGCACCTGCATGCCCTCGCGGGTCGCGGCGTCCAGCTCCGGGGCGGACATCGGCGGGGAGAAGGCGACCCGGGCGGTGAGCTTGCTGGCGGTCTGCTGCTTGGCGCGGGACTCGGTCATCCGCTGCTCGTCCTGGTCGACCTCCCGCTCCTTGGGTTGCGACCTGCGCGGGAGCGGCTCCCCCTGCCGGCGCAGCTGGTAGGTGTTGGCCTGCCCCAGCGCGTGCCCGAACTCCCGCGCGGCGGTGGAGTTGGTGTCGTCGTCGTGGGTGGCCGCGACCAGCGAGCCGATGCCGGCGAGCTCCATGTCCTCGACGGCATACTCCGACAGGATGTGCGTGCGCTCGACCTTGAGCCCGGACATCCGCGCCTGCGCGACCTCGCTGGGGGCCAGCGAGACGAGCAACGTCGGCACCTTGAGCTCGCCGAGCACGCCGGCCGCCTGGCGGGCCCACACCGGAGCCCCGGCGAAGAGCACGCCGTGCGGCGAGGTGGTCGCCAGGCCGAGCCGTTCGGCGAGCCGCCCGACACCGAGGCCGTAGAGGGCCACGGTCACCACGATGGTCACGAAGACCAGCGGCACCAGCCCGGAGGACTCGAGCACCAGCTGCTCCAGGCGCTGCGCCGAGGCCTCCAGCGCCAGCGTCTCCTGCGGGGTGTCGCCGCCGAGCGCGGCGGCGTGCCTGGCCTCGTCGGCCGCGTGCTCGATCTCCAGCGCGAAGATGCTCGTCACCGCTGCGGCGACGATGCCGCGCGGCGCCATGAAGGCGAGCAGGGTCCGCTCCTCGCGGGTCGCCTCGGTGCCCAGCAGCCCGAGAGCCACCGACGCCGGGCGGACGACCAGCACGAGCAGCAGCACGAAGAGGGCCGCCGTGGGGGCGATGGCGACGACCTCGCCGGGGCTGACCCGCCCGGCGAGCAGGACGAAGAGGGCACCGACGATGAGCACCTGCAGGTGCTCCTTGAACTCCCGCACGTGCTCCAGCCGTAGCCCGGGCCGGTTCGCGAGGTAGATGCCGAGCATGGTCACGGTGAGCAGCCCGCTCTCGGCCTGCAGCTCGTTGGAGATGACCAGGGATCCCACGGCCACCGCGAGGAAGGCCACACCCTCGAGGAAGTCGGGGATGAGGTGGCGGCGCATCGCCACCTCCAGCAGGACGCCGAAGACGAGCGTGAGGATGGTGGAGATGAGCAGCGTGCGTCCCAGCGTCAGGGCGGCCGTCGTGAGCGCCCCGTCCGGACCGCCGACGATGAGCGCTTGGAAGACGAGGACGGCCAGGATCGCGCCGATCGGGTCGACGACGATGCCCTCCCACCGCAGCATCGAGGAGACCCGGCGGGTGGGGCGCAGCTGCCGGATGATCGGGGCGATGACGGTGGGGCCGGTGACCACGAGCACCGCACCGACGAGCAGCGAGAGCTGCCAGTCCACGCCGGCCACGACGCCGGCCGCGGCGGCGAGCCCCCAGGCGAGCAGGACGGTGACCGAGCAGAGCCGCAGGACCGCGCTGCTGAGGCCCCGCAGCTCACGGAAGCGCAGCGAGAGCGAGCCCTCGAAGAGGATGATGCCGACGGCCAGGTTGACGCCGGCGAAGAGCAGGTCGCGCCCGAGCACGCTCTCCGGCGAGACCCACTGACCCAGGCCGAAGCCGGCGATCAGGAGCAGCAGGATCGAGGGCACCCGCAGGCGGTAGGCCACGAGCTGGCAGAGGATGGCGACCCCGAGCACGAGGGCGAGGTAGGGAGCGGGCGTCACCCGCGCCAGTGTGCCAGCCGCACGACGGCAGTCCCGTCCGCGCGGCGCGTCGGACATACGCTGACCGCCAGGCCCTCTCGGCGCCGCGCGACATGCGGGCTAGCCTGCCGTGCATGGTGGAGGAGGCTGACGAGGAGGCGCTGCGCGCGGCGGTCTCCGCCGTGTATGCCGTCGCCCCCGCCGACTTCGTCGCCACCCGCAAGGAGTGGGTCGCGCGGCTGCGCTCCGAGGGCCGCAAGGACACGGCGAAGGAGGTCGCCGGGCTCCGCAAGCCGAGCGTCTCGGCCGCCGCCGTCAACGCGCTCGTGCGCGCCGAGGACCCGGTGGTCGAGGCGCTCCGGGACGTCGGCGCGCGGCTGCGGCACGCGCAGTCGGCCATGGACGCTGCCGGGCTCACGGGGCTGCGCGGTGAGCGGGACGAGCTCCTGCGGGCCTGGGTCACGGCCGCCCGCGAGCACGCTGCAGCACCCCTGACGGGAGCCGTCGAGAGCGAGGTGCGGGACACGGCCGTCGCGGCCCTGGCGGACGCAGAGGCGACCGAGCTCGTGCTCGGCGGCACGTTGACCCGTGCGCTGTCCTACAGCGGGTTCGGCGAGGTCGACGTGGCCGACGCCGTGGCGCGCACCAGCACCGGGGTGGTGCTCACCCGCATCGACGGTGGCGGGCAGACGGCTGAGGAGGACGCCCGCGAGAGTGTCGACACGGAGGTGGGGTCTGCGTCGGGCGGCGAGCGGTCGGCCCCGGGCGGCGACGGACCGGCTGCGGGCGGCGACGGGTCTGCTCCGGCCGGCGGGGGCTCGGCTCCGCAGGGCGAGGACTCGACCGCGGACGACGCGGACCTGGAGGCCTTGCGGTCGGCGTTGCAGACGGCGGAGAGCGAGGTGGAGGCGGCGCGTGAGCGGCGCAGGGCCGAGGCAGAGGCGGCGACCTCGGCGCGGGACAAGGTGCGGGCGGCCGAGGCCGGGGTGGACCAGGCCCGCCGCCTGCTGGCGCAGGCGGAGCAGCACGCCGCGAAGGCGCAGCAGTCGGTGGAGCGGGCGCGGGAGGCGCAGGAGCAGGCCGACGAGCAGCTCACCGAGGCGCGTGCCCGGCGGGACGCCGCCCGGACCGCCCTCGAGGAGGCCGAGGACCGCTGACCCCCGCGGTGAGGAGGAGCCGGACGCCTGGCCCGACAGACGCGCGGACCCGCGCTCAGCGGTCGGCGTCGAGGCGGCGCACGACCGCCCAGGCCGCCGGGAAGATCGCGGCGGCGACGCCGGCCTTGATGATCCCCGGCACGATGAACGGCGTCACGCCGATCGCGGCGATCGCGGCCGGGTCGCTCAGTTGCAGGAGCGCCGCCATGTAGGGCACACCGACGAGGAAGGGCGCGGCGGTCGCGAGCAGGAAGCCGACCATGGCCAGCCCGACGTGCCGGTCCCAGGCCCGTTCGGCGGCCCAGCCCGCGATGGCCGCAGCGGCGACGAAGCCGATGAGGTAGCCGAACGAGGGCGCGGTGACGTAGGCCGGCCCACCACCGCCGGCGAAGACCGGCGCTCCGGCGAGCCCGACCAGCAGGTAGGTCACCAGCGTGGCGGCGCCCCGGCGCATACCGAGTGCGGAGCCGACGAGCATCACACCCAGCGTCTGGCCGGTGATCGGCACCGGCCCGATGCGGAACTGCACCAGCGCGAGCAGCGAGACCACGACGACGCCGCCCGCGACCAGCGCGACGTCGGTGAGCACGCCACGACGCGGCACCAGCCGGTCGGCGAGGACGAGTGAGGAGGTGTGCGAGGAGGGCGCGGCGGCGGCGGTCGACATGGCGCACACGATGCCACAACGTCGGTGCCGCCGGTCGGCGGCCGGCGGCCGCTGGGCGGAAGTGGAACCGAGGTGACGTGACGTCATACCCTGGGAGCGCATCGGCGCCGGTCACCGTCCCTGGGGTGGCTGGCGCCCACGCGCATCACCCGCCCTGTCGTGAAGGACACATGATGAAGATCGGCCTGCTGACCTCAGGCGGAGACTGCCCCGGCCTCAACGCCGTCATCCGCGGCGTCGTGCTCAAGGGCGACCGGATCTACGAGCACGAGTTCGTCGGTATCAAGGACGGCTTCCGCGGCCTCGTCGAGGACGACATCATCCCGCTGCCCCGCAAGAAGGTCCGCGGGCTGTCCAAGGTCGGCGGCACCATCCTCGGCACCTCCCGGATCAGCCCGATCCGCACCGGCGGCACCGACCGGGTCAAGGAGGTGATGGACAAGCACGAGATCGATGCGCTCGTGGCGATCGGCGGCGAGGGGACGCTGACCGTCGCCCGGATGTTCCACGACGAGGGCATCAACATCGTCGGCGTGCCCAAGACCATCGACAACGACCTGTCGGCCACCGACCGCACCTTCGGCTTCGACACCGCCGTGTCGATCGCCACCGAGTCGATCGACCGGCTCCGGACCACCGGCGAGGCGCACTCCCGGTGCATGATCGTCGAGGTCATGGGGCGGCACGTCGGGTGGATCGCGCTGCACGCGGGCATCGCCAGCGGCGCCCACGCCATCCTCATCCCCGAGGTGCCGGTGGCGCCGGAGCAGCTGTGCGAGTGGGTGCAGAACGCCATGGACCGTGGCCGCGCGCCGACGATCGTCGTCGCCGAGGGCTTCACCTTCGCCGGGGCGGACCAGGTCGCCAGCGACCGGGTCGACGGCTTCGGGCGCCCGCTGCTCGGCGGGATCGGCGAGGCCGTCACCCGGCTCGTCGAGGAGCGCACCGGCATCGAGACGCGCAACACCACGCTGGGGCACCTGCAGCGCGGCGGAGTCCCGAGCTCCTATGACCGGGTGCTCGCCACCCGCTTCGGCACCGCCGCGATCGACGCCGTGAGCGCCAAGAAGTGGGGGACGATGGTGGCCCTGCAGGGGATCGACATCGTCGGTGTCAACCTCCGTGACGCCACGAGCGCGATCAAGACCGTCCCGCGCGACCAGTGGGACGAAGCCGCGATCATGTTCGGCTGACCGGGGACGTCGTGGAGGGTCCTCCGATCGCCGCGATCATCGGCATCGTCGGCGCCGTGGTCGGCATCTCGCTCATCCTCCTCGGCGGACGCAGCGTCGCCCGGCAGGCCTCCCGCGCCAGCCGGTGGCGACGGGAGCGGGCCACCGTCGTCGGCTACGAATGGCGCGGAGCTGCCGACCACGCGGTCCAGCACTGGCGGATCGAGCGCACCGACGCGCGTGGCACCGTGCACCGCACCACCTCGCAGCTCGGGATGTCGCACGGCACGATGCGGCGCTTCCCCTTCGACGTCGACGTGCTCGTCGACCCGCACGACGAGTCCTCCTTCGTGCTCGCCGGGGGGTGCCGGTCCGGCTGGGGCGGGCTGCTGGCGGTCTTCGCCGGGCTGTTCACGATGCTCATCGCCGGGTCGATCGTCGCACTCATCGCCTGAGCGGGCTCGGCCTGACCCGGCGTCACCCCTACGATCGGGGTATGCCGGTCCACTCCCCCTCGCTGCCCACCGCCGCCGACGTCGACGCCGCGGCGCAGCGGATCGCCGGCCGGGTGCACCGGACGCCGCTGGAGCGCAGCACCCGCCTCTCCGAAGAGACCGGTGCACAGGTCTGGGTGAAGCGGGAGGACCTGCAGCCGGTGCGGTCCTACAAGGGCCGTGGCGCGGCCAACCTCATCGCCCAGCTCGACAGCGAGCAGATCTGGGCCGGGGTGGTCTGCGCGAGCGCCGGCAACCACGCTCAGGGTGTCGCGTATGCGTGCGCGACCCTCGGCGTCAACGCGCGGATCTATCTGCCCGCCAACACCCCGCGACAGAAGCGCGACCGGGTCGCCACCATCGGCGGCGACTGGGTCGAGGTCGTCGTGGTGGGCCGGACCTACGACGAGGCGGCCGCCGCGGCGGTGGCCGACGCCGAGCGGACCGGGGCGACCCTGGTGCCGGCCTTCGACCACCCGCACACCATCGCCGGTCAGGGCACCATCGCCCGGGAGATCAGCGAGGACCTGCCCGGCCCGCCGGACGTCGTCGTCGTGCCCTGCGGGGGCGGGGGGCTGCTCGCCGGGTGCCTCACCTGGTTCGGCGAGCACGCGCCGCAGGTGCGGGTCGTGGCCGCCGAGCCCGCCGGCGCCGCCAGCATGATGGCCGCCACCCACGCCGGTGAGCCGGTGGCGCTGCCCGAGATCGACCGCTTCGTCGACGGGGCCGCGGTGCAGAAGGTCGGCGCGCACACCTTCGACGTGGTGCGACGGCACACCCCCGAGCTCGTCGCGGTTCCCGAGGGCCGCATCTGCACCGAGATGATCCGGCTCTACCAGAGCGACGGCATCATCGCCGAGCCCGCCGGGGCCCTGGCGGCGGCAGCGCTGGACGCGGTCGGCGACCTGACCGGGCTCGACGTCGTCGTGGTCGTCTCGGGCGGCAACAACGACCTGCTGCGCTACCCCGAGGTCATGGAGCGCTCGCTCATCCACGAGGGCCTCAAGCACTACTTCCTCGTCGACTTCCCGCAGGAGCCGGGCATGTTGCGCCAGTTCCTCGACGAGGTGCTCGGGCCGGACGACGACATCGCGCTGTTCGAGTACGTCAAGCGCAACAACCGCGAGACCGGCCCGGCCCTCGTCGGCATCGAGCTCGGCGCCCGCGAGGACCTGCATCCGCTGCTCCGGCGCATGGACGCCAGCTCGCTGCAGATCGAGCCGATCCAGCCGGACAGCCCGCTCTTCCGCTTCATCCTCTGAGAGGCCCGGCCACTCTCGACGCTTCGCGTTGCCGCGTCCGTGACCTGGGCATATCGTGACGCTGCCCCGCTCCTCACCGAAGGAGCAGCACATGACCACACACGAGACCGACGGTCACCTCGCGGCTCCCATCCGCGAATGACCGGGGTCACCACCGCACCGGGGGGACGAGACCTGCGAGTGACACGCAGGACCGCCCTGCTGGGTGCGGCCGCCGCATGCCTGTCGGGTTGCCAGGGCTTCACGCTGCAGGACACCGGCGCAAACCGGCCGACCGACGTCCTCCAGCTCACGCTCTGGGCCGGACCGGAGGAGGAGGCGGCCTTCCGCTCCCTCATCCAGGGCTTCCGCGACGACACCGGCGTCGACGTGCAGCTGCAGATCGTGCCCTTCTCGCAGGCGCTGACCACGGTCGACACCGCCCTGCGCACCGGCTCGCCGCCGGACCTGTTCCGCGTGACCTACAACGACATCGGCCTCTACCGCAGCCAGGGCGTCCTCGCGAGTGTCGACCCCGGAGTCGCGGCGGAGCTGGAGGCGGTGGTCGCCGAGCAGTTCTGGGCCGCCGTCACCGACGACGAGGGCACCTTCGGTATGCCGCACCACACCGACACCTCGATGGTCCTGGTCAACACGGCCGCGGCCGAGGCGGCCGGGGTCCGCTCCATCCCGACCGACGTCGACGAGGCCTGGACCTGGGAGGAGCTGCTGGACGTCGCGCGCCGGATCGCCGACGAGGCCACCGGCGGCCGCACGGCGCTCGCGGTCAACTGGCAGCAGGCCGGGGCCTACCGCTGGCTCAACTGGGTCGACCAGGCCGGCGGGCGACTCCTCGCGGAGAGCCTCGACGACGTCACCGACGACCCGGCGGCGGTGGTCGCCGCCCTGTCGGTCACCCGCTCTTTCTTCCGCGACGGCCTCACCCCGAGCTCGGCCCTGCCGAAGAGCAGCCAGTACACCGACCAGCTCTTCGGTGCCGAGACGGTGGCGATGGCCTTCGTCGGCAGCTTCTCGCTCCCGGCGCTGGACGTCCCCTTCGACTGGGTCGCGACGCCCCTGCCCCGCCAGGACCGGGCGAGCGCCGACCTGGGCGGCAGCGCCCTGGCCGTGGTCGACGGTCCCCGGGCCGAGGCCGCCACCGCCTTCGCCGCCTACTGCATGGGCACGCAGCAGCAGGCGGACTTCGCCGGCGCGACCGGGGTGCTGCCCACCCGAGGCGACGTGGACGTGGGCTCCCTCGACTTCCCGGCATACCCGGACGCGATGCGGCAGTTCGTCGACCAGATCGAGGTCGTGCAGCCCCGGCTCGTGCAGCAGGTCACGATTCCGCAGTTCAATGCGGTCAACAGCACCCTCGTGGACCAGCTCGAGCTCGCCTTCCTCGCGGGGGCCAGATCCGACGAGGACGTCGCGCGAGATCTCCTGCGCGCCGTCGCCGGGGAGGTGCGCCGATGACCACGCGCACCCGCGACCACCTGACGTCCTACGCCCTGCTGCTGCCCGCCCTGGTGCTCTTCGGCGTCTTCCTCTTCGGCCCGCTCGTCAGCGCGATCATCACCTCCTTCACCGCCGACAGCGGGGTCGGTGACGCGGAGTGGGTGGGCCTGGGCAACTACCGCCAGATGCTCGGCGACGACGCCTTCTGGCGCGCCTCCTTCAACACCGTGCTGCTGGCTGTCGTCTCGGTGCCGCTGGCCCTCGTCCTCGGGCTCGGGATCGCCATGCTGCTCCAGGGCGAGGTGCGCGGGCGGGCGGTCTTCCGCAGCATCGTGCTGGCGCCGGTCGTCATCTCCGGGGTGGTCGTCGCGATGGCCGGCCGCTTCATCTTCGACGAGAACGTCGGCGTCGTGAACGACCTGCTGGGCGTCGTCGGTCTCGGGCCGGTCTCCTGGCAGTCCGGCGGGGGCCCCGCGATGCTCGTGGTCCTGCTCATGCTCACCTGGTCGCGCGTCGGTCTCGCCGCGATCATCTACCTCGGTGCGCTGCAGAACGTCGACCACCACCTGCACGAGGCGGCCGCGCTGGACGGGGCGGGCTGGTGGCAACGGCTGCGGCACGTGACCATCCCGCAGATCCAGCCGACGACCTTCTTCCTCACCGTCATCCTCGTCATCGAGACCTTCCAGGTCTTCGACCTGGTGTGGGTGATGACCGGTGGGGGTCCGGGGCGGGCGACCGAGCTGCTCGTCACGTATGCCTACGCCGAGGGCTTCGAGGCGCGCCAGCTCGGCTACGGCACGGCGCTGGGCGTGGTCGTCTTCGTCGTCATCCTCGCCGCCACGATCCTGTGGTGGCGGGCCCAGCGCGATGCGGAGGAGTCGGTATGAGCACCACGACGGCGGGCACCAACCCGCGTGAGCGCGCGGCACGGTCCGCGCGTCGCTGGCGCTTCCTGGCCCTGACGATCATCTCCCTGGTCTGGCTCTTCCCCCTGGTGTGGATGACGCTGACGGCGCTCTCGCCGCCGGGCAGCCTCGTCGGCGGTGGCCTCCCGGACCTCGGCGAGCTGGGCCTCACCACCGTGCGTGAGGCGGTCGCGAACTACCCCGTGACGACGTGGGCGGTGAACTCGCTGGCGATCGCGGTGGTCGCCGTGGTGCTGACGGTGGTCGTGGACCTGCTGGCCGGCTACGTCCTGGCCAAGCGGCGCTTCCCGGGCCGGGCCGTGGTCCTCATGGCGATCGTCGCCACCCTGATGATCCCCGTCCAGGTGCTGCTCATCCCGCAGTTCGAGCTCGTGGCCCAGCTCGGCTGGGTCAACTCCTACTGGGCCGTCATCATCCCGCGGTCGGCGGAGCCTTCGGCATCTTCCTCGCGCGGCAGTACCTCACGTCTATCCCGGACGAGCTGCTCGAGGCAGCACGGCTGGACGGCGCGAACCAGTGGCAGGTCTTCACCCGGGTCATCCTCCCGCTGGCCCGGCCGCTGGTGGCGGTGCTCGTCGTCATGACGTTCATGTACCGCTGGAACGAGTTCGCCTGGCCGCTCGTGGCGCTGCGCGACCCGGAGCTCTACACGCTGCCGGTCGGCCTGGCCTTCCTGCAGGGTCAGTACGCCACGGACTACCCGACCCTCATGGCCGGGGCGCTGCTGTCGATGCTGCCCATCCTGGCGCTCTTCGTGGTGGCGCAGCGGTTCTTCGTCGCGGGGCTGGCCCGCAGCGGTCTGCGGTAGGGGCCGCCGACCCGGGCCTCAGTGGCTCGTGCCGGCCTTCCAGTAGCCGCAGAAGCTGATCCGCGTCTTGGGTATGCCCGCGCGCACCCAGTGCCGGCGCAGCGCGGTGGCGAGGTCGGACTCGCCGGCGACCCAGGCATACACGTCACCGTCGGGCACGGGCACCCGCGCCATCTCCGCCTGCGCGGCGGCGCCGGGACGGTCGCCGGCCGCGCGCACCACCCAGCGCACCTCGACGCCGATCGGCTCGTCGAGCACCTGCCGGTCCGCGGCGTCGGGCACCTCGACGACCGCGGTGCCGACGGCGTCGCGCGGCGCGTGCCGCAGGATGCCCGCCAAGGCCGGCAGCGCGGACTCGTCGGCCGCGAGCAGCAGCGCCGAGCCCGGCGGCGGGTTGAAGATCGCGCCCTCGTCGATGATCGCGACCTCGTCGCCGACCGAGCAGGACTGCGCCCACAGCGAGGCCGGCCCGGCGTCCCCGGTCTCTTCGGTGCCGTGGACGACGAAGTCGACGTCGATCTCAGGGCCCTCGCCCAGCTCGCCGTGCGGGCGGTAGGCGCGGACCGTGTAGTTGCGGATGACCGGGCGCTGCGCCGCCGGGATGAGCATGTAGCGGGCATACGAGGCGGTCGTCAGCTTGTCCGGCACGTGACGGAGCGACTCGCTGCCACCGGTGGGCAGGAAGAGGCGGAACCACTGGTCGTCGCCCATCGGCCCGAAGTCGGCCAGCTCCGCCCCCCGAGCGTGATCCGAGCGAAGGTCGGCGTCGGTCGGTGGGCGCCGCGGACCTGCAGCCGCAGCGGGCGGGCGTGCGCCGGCTTGCGGCGTGCGGCCTGCGTCTCGCTCCTCGCCATGTCGTTCTCCTCGCGGTGGGGTTCGGTGCGCGGCGGTCCGGGTACCTTCGGACACATCCAGGGACAGGATATACATTAGGTGCGCCTTACCTAACTTCACTAAGGAGCATCATGCATACGCTTCGCGTCCTGGGGACCGCCACGGCCCTGTCCGCAGCCCTGGTCCTCAGCGCCTGCGGCGACGACGCCGACACCGCCGCCGGCGACGGGACGGACTCGGAGACCTCCGCCGACGCGGCGTCGGGCGCCTTCCCGGTCACCATCGAGCACGCCTTCGGCGAGACCACCATCGAGGAGCAGCCCGAGCGCGTGGCGAGCGTCGCCTGGGCCAACCACGAGGTCCCGCTCGCCCTCGGCGTCGTGCCGGTCGGCATGAGCGAGGCCACCTGGGGCGACGACGACAAGGACGGCGTCCTGCCGTGGGTCGAGGACGCGCTCACCGAGCTCGACGCCGAGACCCCGGTGCTCTTCGACGAGACCGACGGCATCGACTTCGAGGCGGTCGCCGACACCGAGCCCGACGTCATCCTCGCCGCCTACTCCGGCCTGACGCAGGAGGAGTACGACACGCTCAGCCAGATCGCACCGGTCGTCGCCTACCCCGAGCTGGCGTGGGGCACCACCTGGCAGCAGATGGTCGAGCTCAACAGCCAGGCCCTGGGCCTCGCCGAGGAGGGCGACGCGCTGGTCGAGGAGATCGAGGGCTACGTCTCGGACACCGTGGCCGACTACCCGGCGCTCGAGGGCAAGAGCGCGATGTTCAGCTCGCACAGCACCGACGACCTCAGCCAGGTCGGCTTCTACACCACGCACGACCCGCGCGCGCTCTTCTTCGAGGAGCTCGGCATGACCACGCCCGAGCTGGTCAGCGAGCGCTCCGCGGAGAGCGAGACGTTCTACGAGACGGTCAGCGCCGAGAACGCCGACCTGCTCGAGGACGTCGACGTGCTCGTCACCTACGGCGACGACGCCCTGCTCAGCGAGCTGCAGGACAACGCGCTGGTCTCGGAGATCCCGGCCGTCGCCGACGGTGCCGTCGTCATGCTGGAGAACGACACCCCGCTCGCCGCGGCTGCCAACCCCTCGCCGCTCGCCATCGAGTGGGGCCTGACCGACTTCCTCGACCTGGTCTCCGCCGCCGCCGAGAAGAGCCGGTGACGGACACCCTCACCTCCGCCCCGCCGGACGCGCCTGCACGCGCAGCGCGGCGGCGGGGTGACACGAGGGCATACCGCGCCACGACGCTGCTCGTGGCGCTCGGCGCCTGGTGCTCGCCGGCGTCCTGTCGGTCACCTTCGCGCCCGCGAGATCGGGTATGCCGATCTCATCGCCGCCCTCGGCGGCGCGCAGGACAACATCTCCCAAGCGGCGGTCGCCCAGCGCGTGCCGCGCACCTTCCTGGCGATGCTGGTGGGCGCTGCCCTCGGGCTGGCCGGCGCGGTGATGCAGGGCGTCACCCGCAACCCGCTCGCCGACCCCGGCATCCTCGGGGTCACCTCTGGCGCCTCGCTCGCGGTGGTCGTCGGCATCGCCTTCTTCGGCCTCAGCACCTCCGGCGGCTACATCTGGGTGGCCATCGTCGGGGCCGCGGTCGCTGCTGCTGTCGTCTACGCCATCGGCTCGATGGGCCGCGGCGGCGCCACCCCGCTCAAGCTGGCGCTGGCCGGGGCGGCCATGTCCGCGGCGTTCTCCTCCCTGGTGAGCGCCATCCTGCTGCCGCGCATCCAGGTGATGGACTCCTTCCGGTTCTGGCAGATCGGCGGCGTCGGCGGCGCGACGCCGGAGAAGATCCTCACGGCGCTGCCCTTCCTCGCCGCAGGCACGCTCATGTCCGCCGCCGTGGCGCGTGGCCTCAACTCGCTGGCGCTCGGCGACGACCTGGCAGCCGGCCTCGGCGAGCGGGTGGCGCTGACCCGGGCGCTCGCCGCCGTCGGCGCTGTCACGCTCTGCGGCGCCGCGACCGCGGTCGCCGGGCCCATCGGCTTCGTCGGGCTCGTCGTGCCGCACGCCTGCCGGCTCGTCGTCGGCACCGACCACCGGTGGCTGCTGCCGCTGTCGATGCTCGTGGGCGCGGTGCTGCTCACCCTGGCCGACGTGGTCGGCCGCGTCGTCGCCCGGCCCGCGGAGGTCGACGTCGGCATCATCACCGCGCTCATCGGGGCGCCGGTCTTCATCATCATTGTGCGGCGGATGCGGGCGAGGGCACTGTGAGCACGCGCACCGGTGACGCCACCGACGCCCGTCCGACCCCGTCCGCGCTGCGACTGGGTCGCCGCCGCCGTGCCGCGAGCCGGCGCCGCGCCGCCGGCCTGCTCGGGCTGCTCGTCGTCGCGCTCTTCGCCGTCAGCCTGATGGTGGGCCAGACGTTCTACGGGCCCGGCGAGGTCTGGCGGGTGGTCCTGGGCCAGGACGTGCCGGGTGCGTCGTTCACCGTCGGGACGCTGCGGCTGCCCCGTGCCGTGCTGGGTCTGGTGGCGGGGGCCGCCCTGGGTATGGCCGGCGTCACCTTCCAGACCATGCTGCGCAACCCGCTGGCCTCGCCGGACATCATCGGGATCAGCGCGGGGGCCAGCGCCGCGGCGGTGGTCGGGATCGTCGTGCTCCGCGTGGACGAGGCCCTCGTCTCCGTGCTGGCCATCGTGGCCGCCCTCGTGACGGCCCTGGTCATCTACCTGCTCGCCTACCGCGACGGCGTGCTCGGGACCCGGCTCATCCTCATCGGCATCGGCATCGCCGCGATGCTGGACTCGGTCGTCGCCTACGTCATCGTCCGCGCCGCCGCGTGGGACCTGCAGGTCGCGATGCGTTGGCTGACCGGCAGCCTCAACGGCGCCACCTGGGGGATCGTGCTGCCGCTCGTCGTGGCGTCCGCCGTCCTCATGCCCGCCCTGCTCGCCCAGTCGCGGCAGCTCGACCTGCTGCAGCACGGCGACGACACCGCCAGCGCGCTGGGCGTGCGGGTGGAGCGGACCCGGCTCACCGTCATCGTGGCCGCCGTGGCCCTCATCGCCTTCGCGACCGCCGCCGCCGGCCCCATCGCCTTCGTGGCCTTCCTCGCCGGACCGATCGCCGCCCGCATCGTGGGGGCCGGTGGCTCGCTCATGGCGCCCGCCGCACTCACCGGTGCGCTGCTCGTGCTGGCCGCCGACCTCGCCGGGCAGCACCTCTTCGGCACCCGCTACCCCGTCGGAGTCATCACCGGCGTCCTCGGGGCGCCCTACCTCGTCTACCTGCTCGTCCGCACCAACCGCGCCGGAGGTTCGCTATGACCGCCTCGCACACGCTCGTCGCCGAGCACGTCCACCTCGGCTACGGCGACCGCACCGTCGTCGACGGACTGGACCTCACCGTCCCGCCGGGGCAGATCACGACGATCGTCGGCGCCAACGCGTGCGGCAAGTCGACGCTGCTGCGCGCACTGTCCCGGCTGCTCGCGCCGAGCGAGGGTCAGGTGGTGCTCGACGGCAAGGCGGTGCACACCCAGCCGACCAAGGCGGTCGCGCGCACCATGGGGTTGCTGCCGCAGAGCCCCATCGCGCCGGAGGGCATCGCCGTCGCCGACCTCGTCGCGCGAGGCCGCAGCCCGCACCAGCGGATGCTCACACGCTGGTCGGCCGCCGACGAGCAGGCGGTCGAGGAGGCCCTGGAGCTCACCGGCACCACCGACCTCGTGGACCGCGCCGTCGACGAGCTCTCCGGCGGGCAGCGCCAGCGCGTCTGGATCGCCATGGCGCTGGCCCAGCAGACCGACATCCTGCTCCTGGACGAGCCCACGACCTACCTCGACATCTGCCACCAGATCGAGGTCCTCGACCTGCTCACCGACCTCAACCGCACCCGCGGCACGACGATCGTCATGGTGCTGCACGACCTCAACCTCGCCGCCCGGTATGCCGACCACCTCGTCGCCATGTGCGGCGGGCGGCTGCTGGCCGGCGGCACCCCCGAGGAGGTGCTCACCGCGCCGACGGTCGAGCAGGTCTTCGGCCTGCGCAGCCAGGTCGTCCCTGACCCGGTCTCCGGCAAGCCCATGGTGCTGCCCATCGGCCGCCACCACGCCGCCGCCGGCGTGCTCGGTTGACGCGACTGCCCGGTCCGGCGGCGGTGTGCGTCATATGGTGACAGGATCAGGTATGCCGTCGGTCCGCATCCGCGCTCCCCGCACCCAGCACTGGCTCTTCGTCGCCGTTCTGGCGCTACAAGGCCTCGGCTGGATCCCCCAGGCACTCGGGTGGACGGACCACTCTGCCCGGTGGCGCCTCCTGGCCGTGGTCGTGGGCCTGTCGACGGTGGCGCTCCTGATGGCGCTGCTCCGTGGGGTGGACGACACCAGCGCCAGTGCAGATGGCCTGCACCGGAGCCTCTTCCACGGCCGCGGGCACGTCGCGTGGACCGACGTCACCGAGATTCGGCCCGCCCCGGGGAACCCCGAGCGCCTCGTCATCCGGGGAGCGAGCAGCCGGACGATCTTCGAGGGTCAGATGCCCACCCAGGACGAGGTCGGGCAGCTGCATACCTGGCACCGCGCCGCTCTCGAACAGGCCCGTCCCGGCGACACGCCGGACGAGAACGGCTCAGGCGTTCACGTGCGCGACTGAGCCGGTCGGGTCGGGCGTGGCGACGGGCTCAGGTTCGCGGTGACAGACTCCGGTATGCCCTCGGTCCGGATCCGCGCGCCCCGCACCCGACACTGGGTCCAGGTGGTGTCGTCCAGCCTGCTGATCCTGGTCTGGTTCCCCGCCGTGATGGGATGGACCGGCCTCTCCACCTCGATGCGGGTCGTCGCTGGAGCCCTCCTCGTGCTGGTGCTCGTGATGCTGGCCACGCTCCTGCGCGGCGACGACGACGTCACCGCTGACGCGGAGGGCCTGCACCGCGGCCTCCTCCAGGGTCCGCGCCTCATCCCCTGGACCCGGGTGACAGAGGTCCGGCCGGCTCCCGGCCGCCAGGACCGGATCGTCTTCCGCGGCGAGGACCGGCGGACGCTCGCCACCGGCCTCATGCCCGGCAAGCGCGAGGTCGGGCAGCTGCATACCTGGCACCGCGCCGCTCTCGAACAGGCCCGTCCCGGCGACACGCCGGACGAGAACGGCTCAGGCGTTCACGTGAACGACTGAGCCGGTCGCGACCGGCGAGTCGCCGGCCCTGCCCGACCGGCCCGTAGGCTGGACCGGGTGAGTCCCCGACCCCCACCGCAGGACCCCCGCGGGACGCCACCCCGCGCGCACCCCCGAGCCGACACCCCGAGCGACGCCACCCCCGCCCGCCCTGGCCCCGTGGGTCGCGGCGGTCGTGACCTTCGGCTCCTCGGCGGCCGTCCTGGTCCTGGAGATCACGGCGCTGCGGCTCATCGCGCCCTACGTCGGGATCACCCTGGAGACCAACACCGCGGTCATCGGCCTGGCGCTGGCGGCGATCGCCTTCGGCGCCTGGGCCGGGGGCGCGAGCGCCGACCGCACCTCGCCGCGCGGTCTCATCGGCCCGCTGCTCGTCCTCGGCGGCGCGCTGACGCTGACGATCAGCCCCGCGATCCGCTGGGTCACCGCCTTCACCCCGCCCGAGCAGTCGGCGAGCATGGCGATCCTGCTCGCGGCGGTCACCGTCTTCGCCCCCGCCGCGGTGCTCTCCGCGATCCCGCCGATGGTGGTGAAGCTGCAGCTCGGCGCGCTCACCGAGACCGGCTCGGTCGTCGGCCGCCTCTCCGCCATCGGCACCCTCGGTGCGATCGCGGCCACCTTCGTCACCGGATTCGTCCTCGTCGCGCTGCTGCGAACGAGCGTCATCCTGCTGGCCACCGGTCTGGTGCTCATGGCCGCCGGCTTCGCTCTCGTCGTCACCGCCCGGCGCGGCGGGGTCGAGCCCGGCGTCGGCACGGCCGGCGCTCTCACGGTCGCGATCGTCGGCGCCGGGCTGGGGCTCATCGCGCCGGACCCGTGCCAGGTCGAGACCCGCTACCACTGCGCCTCGGTCGTCGCAGATCCCGACCGTGAGGGCGGCCGCACCCTGGTGCTCGACACGCTGCGGCACAGCTACGTCGACCTGGACGACCCGGCATACCTCGAGTTCGCGTATGTCCGCACGCTCGCGGGCGCGCTCGACACCTGGCGCCCGCGGACGAGCGCCTCGACGTGCTGCACGTCGGCGGCGGCGCGATGACGCTGCCGCGCTACCAGGTGGCCTACCGCGAGGCCGGGGCCAACTCGGTCGTCGAGATCGACCCGGGCGTCGTCGAGCTGGTGCGCGAGCGGCTGCCGCTGCCGGACTCCGACCGGCTCACCGTCGACGTCCAGGACGGCCGGGTCGCGGTCGCCGGGCTCGAGACCGACAGCTACGACGTCTATGTCGGCGACGCCTTCGGCGGGGTCGCCGCGCCGTGGCACCTCGCGACGGCCGAGACCTTCGCCGACGTCGACCGCGTGCTGCGGCCGGACGGGCTCGTCGCGCTCAACATCATCGATTACGAGGGCCTGGACTTCCTGGCCGCCGAGGTCGCGACGCTGCGCACCCTCTTCGACCACGTCGAGGTGCTCACGCACGACGACCGGCCGGTGCCGGGCGGCAACTTCGTCGTGCTCGCCTCGGACACCCCGATCGACCCGGCGGCGGTCGAGGCGGCGGCGGCCGAGCACGGGGGAGGAATGCGCGCGCTTACCCCGGAGCGGGTCGACGAGCTCGCGGAAGGTGCCCAGGTGCTCACCGACGACCACGCGCCGGTCGACCAGCTCTTCACCGGCCGCTCCTGAGCGCGACCGCTCAGGCCTCCACGGGCTCGGGCTCGTCCGCGCGGTGCCGACCCGCGTGGTCGACCCGCCGCGGCCACCAGAACCGCTCACCCAGCACGCGCACGATCGCCGGCACGAGCACGGTGCGCACCAGGAGGGTGTCGAGCAGCACGCCGATGCAGATGACGACGCCGATCTGCGCGAGCACGACGAGCGGCAGCACACCGAGCACCGCGAAGACCGCGGCGAGCAGGATGCCGGCGCTGGTGATGACGCCACCGGTCGCGCCCAGCGCCCGCAGCACCCCGTCGCGGGTGCCGTGCTCGCGGGCCTCCTCCAGGGTCCGGGTGATGAGGAAGATGTTGTAGTCCACGCCCAGGGCGACGAGGAAGAGGAAGGCCAGCAGCGGCATGCTCGCGTCGATCGCGCCGAAGCCGAGGACGCCGGTGAACAGCCACCACGAGACGCCCAGCGCCGCGCAGAAGGTCGCGACGACCGAGGTCACGAGGATGACCGGCGCGAGCAGCGAGCGCAGCAGCCCGACGAGGGTGAGCAGGACGAGGGCGAGGACGAGCGGCAGCACGACGAAGCGGTCGCGCACGTTGCCCTCCTCCTCGTCGAGCGCGGTGGCGTCGCCGCCGGTCACGTGGGTGTCGGCATACCCCTCGACCGCGGCGCGGACCTCGCCGACCGCCGCCTGCGCCTCGTCGCTGCCCGGCTCGGCCTCGAGGACGACCTGCACCTGGCCGATGCCGTCCGCGGGCGCGACCGGGGTGACCTGGGTGACGCCGTCGACGTCCTCGACCGCGGTGGCCAGCTCGTCGACCTGCGCCTGGTCGCCCCGGGTGACGACGACGAGCGGGTCGGAGGTGCCGGCGGGGAAGGACTCGCCGAGCCGCTCGGCGGCGGTGATCGCCTCCGGGGTCTCGAGGAACTGGTCCTCCGGCGCCAGCCCGCTGCGCAGCTGGGTGAGCCCGAAGGCCATCGCCGCCAAGAGCACGAGCGTCCCGGCGATGTATGCCGCCGGCGCGGCGGCGACCGCGTCGCCGATGCGTCGCCACAGCGACCGGGAGTCCGCGAGCACCGCCTGGCCCTCGCGCGGCACCTGCGGCCAGAAGATCCAGCGACCGAAGAGGACCAGCGCACCGGGTAGCACGAGCAGGACGAAGGCCATCGCGACGAGCACCCCGACGGCGCAGGCGAGCCCGAGGCCGCGGGTGGACGGGAAGGCCGACAGCAGCAGGCACAGCACCCCGACGACGACGGTGCTGGCGCTGGCGAGGATCGCCTCGGACGCCCGCCGCAGCGCCAGCGCCATCGCCTCGTGCCGCGAGGAGTGGGTGCGCAGCTCGTCGCGGTAGCGGCTGATGAGCAGCAGCGCGTAGTTGGTGCCGGCGCCGAAGACGAGCACCGAGAGGATGCCGATGGTCGACTCGTCCCACGGTATGCCGACCGCCTTCAGCACGTGGGTGGCGGCGCTGGCTGCGGCCTGGTCCGCGACCCCCACGACCAGCAGCGGGACGACCCAGAGGATCGGGCTGCGGTAGGTCACGATGAGCAGCAGGGCGACCACGCCGGCGGTCACGGCGAGGAGCGTCACGTTGGCGCCGTCGAAGACCGAGGCGAGGTCGGCCTCGATCGCGGCTGGGCCGGTGACCTGGGCGGTCACCCCCTCGGGCAGGCCGTCGGCGAGGTCCGCCCGGAGCGTGGAGACGACCTCGGCCGTCTCGGTGGCGGTGGGTGCGTCGAGGTCGAGCACGCTGATCGCCGCCGTGCCGTCCTCCGCGGGGATGACGGGGAACTCACCGGCCAGGCCTGGCGGCGGGCCGCTCTCGGCACCCGCCTCCCCGCCGGGCTGGTCGCCGGCCTCACCCTCCGCGCCCTCGGGTGCCTGACCGCCGGTCTCGCCCTCGGGCTGCCCCGCGCCCCCGGAGGGGCCTGCGTCCCCTCTGGCGCGACGTCCTCCAGCAACGTCGCGAGGTCGGGCAGCGACTCCTCGATGCCCTCCTCGGCGGTGAAGAGCACGATCGCCGCCTTGCTGCCCTCGTCCGGCAGCTCGTCCAGCAGCGCCTGACCCTGGGTGCTGTCGAAACCGGCCGGCAGCGTGTCGAGCGCCGAGGCGTCGCGCTCGGCCTGGCCGACGCCACCGATGAGCGCGACCCCGAGGAGCAGGCCGACGAGGGCGACGATCCAGGACCGCCGACCGGTCAGCGTGGCGATCAGTCGGGACATGTCGGGCTTGACCTCCGGGGCTAGTGTGGGACACAGTCGTCAGGTAGATACCTAACTAAGTGAGATATTTCGTGACAGAACGTAGCACGGGCTCGGTGCCGCACGGAAGTCGCGGCCCGCAGAGCGAGTGGGTCGACGGCTGGGAGCCGGGGCCGGTCCTCGACGCCCTGCGCCGGCTCCTCGACTCCGGCCGCCGCGCCACGCCGGCCCTCGCCCGCCGGGCCGGCCTCACGCATACCGAGCTGTCCGTGCTCGAGCACGTCATGGACGAGCCGGTAGGCCCCACCGAGCTGGCGCAGCGGCTCGGCGTCACCTCCGCCGCGGCGAGCGGCATCGTCGACCGGCTGGTCGCTCGTGGGCACGTCGAGCGGCAGGCACACCCGACCGACCGCCGCCGCACCGCGGTGGTGGCGACCGAGAGCGGGCGTGAGGAGCTCATGGGACACCTCGTGCCGATGTTCGCCGAGCTCCAGCACGTCGCGCAGGGTCTCAGCGAGGACGAGCGCGACGTCGTGCTGCGCTTCCTGCTCGCGGCGGACCGCGCGGTGGGGCGGCTGCTCTGAGGCTCGCCCCCTCCATGAGCAGGGGAGCGCTCGGCCACGCGCTCTGGTCCCTGCCCCGCGACACCGCGGCTGCCCGTCCGGACCGGGGGGAGGCCTGCCGAGGGCGGGTCGGCCGCGCGAGCCGGCGTCGCCGGCGGCTCCTAGACTGAGGTGATGAGCGTGGACCCGCAGACCGAGCCGCTCCGCGAGGGGGCGGTCGCGATCACCGTGTCCGACCGCAGCTCCGATGGTCGGCGCGAGGACGAGTCCGGCCGCCTGCTCGTGCAGGCGCTGCGCGCGATCGGGTATGCCGTCACCGAGCCGGTCGTCGTGCCGGACGGGGTGGACAGCGTGGCCGGCGCGCTGCGCGAGGCGGTCGGGCAGGGCGCGCGCCTGGTCGTCACCACCGGCGGCACCGGGATGGGACCGCGCGACCTCACGCCCGAGGGCACCCGGGAGGTCATCACGCGGGAGAACCCCGGCCTCGCCGAGCTCATCCGCCGGGAGGGCTCCCGGCAGACGCCCTACGCCGCAGTCTCCCGGGGCGTCGTCGGCGTCGTGGACTGGCCGGCCGAGCGCGGTGTCGGGGGCACCCTCGTCGTCAACCTGCCCGGACGGCCCGCCGCGGTGACCGAGGGGATGGACATCATCAGCCCGCTGCTCGGGCACGTGCTCTCCCAGGTGAGCGGGGGCGACCACACGTGGTGACCCGTGAGCCGCTCGTCGACGGCTACGGCCGGGTCCACCGGGACCTGCGGATCTCCGTGACCGACCGGTGCTCGCTGCGCTGCACCTACTGCATGCCCGAGGACGGCGTGCCCTGGTTGCCCCGGGCGACCATGCTCAGCACCGAGGAGGTCGTCCGGCTCGCCGACGTGGCCGTCTCGATGGGGATCGAGGAGATCCGGCTCACCGGCGGCGAGCCGCTGCTGCGCCGCGACCTCGTCGACGTCGTCGCCGGGCTGGCCGCGCTGGACCCGGCACCCGAGATCAGCATGACGACCAACGCGGTCGGGCTGGCCAAGAACGCCTCGGCGCTGCGCCAGGCCGGCCTCACCCGGGTCAACGTCAGCCTGGACACGCTGCGCCGCGACGTCTTCATCGAGCTCGCGAAGCGCGACCGGCTCAAGGACACCCTCGACGGGGTGCGCGCCGCCGCGGAGGCCGGGCTGGTGCCGGTCAAGATCAACACCGTGCTCATGCGGGGGGTCAACGACGACGCCGAGGACGTCGTCGGGCTGCTGACCTTCGCGCTGGAGCACGGCTACGAGCTGCGCTTCATCGAGCAGATGCCGCTGGACGCCCAGCACGGCTGGGACCGGCGGCAGATGATCACCGGCGAGGAGATCCTCGACAAGCTGCGCACCGGCTACGACCTCACCGCGCAGCCGGACGAGACACGGGGCAGCGCCCCGGCCGAGCTCTTCGACGTGCGCCCGCTCGGCGCGGACGTGGAGACCCGGCCGCTGGGCACGGTCGGGGCCATCGCCTCGGTGACCATGCCTTTCTGCGGCAGCTGCGACCGGGTCCGGCTCACCGCGGACGGCATGATCCGCAACTGCCTCTTCGCCACCGGCGAGACCGACCTGCGCACGCCGCTGCGCGACGGTGCCTCGGACGACGAGCTCGCCGCCCTGCTGCGCTCCTCGATCACCGCCAAGCTGCCCGGGCACGGCATCAACCAGCCGACCTTCCTGCAGCCCCCGCGCCCCATGAGCGCCATCGGCGGCTGACCCCGCTCCCTTCCCCGCACCACCCGGGGTCAGGTGCGTGCCGGCGCTCGCTCAGCGGCGGCAGCGGTCGCGGCGGTCGGGCAGCCGCTCGAAGCCGGCCGAGGTATACGTCGCCACCGCCCCCGTGTTCGCCGCGGTCGTCGCCACGACGGCGGCCGCGGCGCCCAGGTCTCGCAGCGCCGCCGCACCGGCGAGCGTGACAGCCCGGCCGTAACCCTGACCACGGTGGTCCGGGTGCACGCCCATCGGCTCGATCACGCCGACGCGCCCGGCACCGGCCGCCCAGACGATGATCGTCGCCGCCGGCTCGCCCCGGTCGCTCCGCAGCAGGAGGCCACGCGCCTCGCGGAAGGGCGTGCCCGCCGCGAGGGCCTCCCACCGCGAGCGCATCTCCGCCATGCCGAGCCGACCGCCGAACGCCGCCCGGTGCACCTGCGCCCAGTCGCCCGCGGTGGACGTGTCGACGGTCTCGACCGGCATACCGGGGTCCTCCACCGGCCGGTCGAGGCCGCGCCGCAGGACCGCCCAGGGCTCGTCCTCGCCCCACCCCTGCTCCCCCAGCAGGTCGTGCGCGAGCGCACCGCTGGGCGTCTCGACCGCGACCCCGCCCTCGGGCAGGACCCCGTGGCCGGGGTCGGCCGCGTCGGCGACCACCTGCTCCGCCAGCGCAGGGTCACGCTGGTGGTCGGGTCGGAGGCCGACGCGCAGCAGGTCCGGCCCGTCGAGCAGGCCGACGGCCAGGATGCCGTCCCGGCTGCTCCAGACCCGCAGCGCCGCAGCCGTCGCCTCCGGTCCACGGCTCCAGAACCACCCGACGTCACCGGGGTGCAGCTGCACCGGCGCCTCCGGCACCTGCCACGAGGCCAGCACGGCCACGATCGCGCCGAGGTCGTCGACGCCGGGGGTGGCGAGGCTGATGCTCATCGGCCCATCCGACCGCCTCGGGCCGCTGCACCGCAACGGGTTTGCGCCGATGGCCGCACGCCGACCGGGCCGCGGCCCGTGGCATACCCCTCAGGCGCGCGTGCCGACCGTCTCCTTCTCGCCGTCGTCGCCGGAGCTGCCGGCGTCGGCCTCGGCCTGGGCCTTCTCGTGCGCCCGCTTCGAGACCGCCTTGCCGCGCTGCAGCTCCCAGTAGGCGCAGACGAAGTAGACGATCGTGCCGGTGATGGCGATGGTGTAGAAGGTGTTGCGCTGCGTGAGGTAGGTGTAGATGTCCGGGCTGTCGAAGAACACGATGAGCGCGTAGACGAGGATCACCGCGAGCGCGAGCATCCACACGACCCGCAGCGCCCGGCTGATCGGCGTCGTGTCCTTGACGTGACCGGGCAGCGACTCGGCCTGCTTGCGCTTGAAGTCCTGCGCCCGCTCGAGGAAGAGCTCGTGGTCTCGCTTCTCCTCGGTGTAGTCCTCCCCGGCACCCGCCTGCTTCGCGAGCGCGACGTAGAGCAGCGCCGCCACGATCCAGGCCGGCACGAAGGCGAAGTAGGGCGAGATGATCTGCGTGAGGTTGAGCACGATCCCGAGGCCGAAGGCGACCGCCCAGGCGACGATGGCCGGCGTGTTGGTGACGCCCTTGAAGCGCGCCCAGTACTCCGTCAGCCCGAAGCGCGGGAGCAGCTTGTGCTCGGCCCAGACGATGCCACCGACCGGGGCCAGCAGCAGGCCGGCCCAGGTCACGAGCGGGGCATAGTTGCGGTAGACGAACGGGAAGCACGCGACCACCACCACGATCACGCCGACGATGAGCGTCGCCCGCGCCCGCGAGATCGAGGGGAAGACACCCTGCGTCGCCAAGCCGGCGCGGTAGAGGTTGGCGTTGGCCGTCGTCCACCCGGCGACCACGACGGTGACGTAGCCGGCCCAGCCAGAGCCACCCAGGAGACGTCGCCGGGCGAGAGGACCGTGATGCTGGTCAGCGTCAGCGCGGCGGTGGCGGCGCCCATGAGGCCGGCGGAGAACCACGCGACGTAGTGGCCGAAGAGCATGCCGGTCGAGGTCATCAGACCGTGCCAGCCTTTCTTGGCATACCGCAGCAGCGCCATGTCGATCATCCCGGCGTGCGCGAAGCTGTTGGCGGCCCACGCCAGACCCGCGACCTCGATCATCCCGATGCCCTCCTCGCCGCCGGGCGTGACCCCGGTGAAGACGGTGGCACCGGCGATGTCGACGAACTCGCCGAAGCTGCCGATCTCGGTGACGCCGGTGACCGACTCGGCCACGGCCGGCAGCAGCACCAGCCCGCCGACGGTGAACATCGTCGCCAGCCACGGCCCGCAGATCGTGGCGAACTCGGCGAGTGCGTTGAAGCCGAAGACCGCCACGAGCACCGCCACGATGCTGAAGGCCACCACGAGGATGATGAACCCGAGATGGGTGGGGTATGCCTGCTCCTGCGTCGGGATGCCGATCACCCGTTGGACGGCGGTCGCCGAGACGGTGAGCATCGCCGCCGAGATCACCGCGAAGACGATCGCATTGGCGAGGTTGTAGATCTTGGAGATCGAGCTGCCGCCGAAGCGCAGCAGGTAGGTGTAGACGCTGAGCCCGACCTCCCGCGCGACCGGCGTCGTGACCAGCCAGAAGGTCAGGACGGCCAGGGCGTTGCCGATGAGCAGCCCGATGAGGACGTCCCAGATCCCGGCGCCCAGGATGACGAAGGTGGCGCCGAAGACGAACTCGGTGCCCGCGACGTTCTCCGCGGCGTAGAGGCCGGCGAAGTGCTTGGCCCCGTGCTTCTCGTGCTCGCCGACCGGGAGGAGCTCGGGGTCGGTGTTGGCGATCTGCTTGTCGATCTGCTCCACGCTGCGTGCCATGGCGATCTCCCTCAGTCCTGGTCCTGCTCGGCGAGCAGACGGGTCTGCTCGATCGTCTGGTCGGCGACCCACTGCGATCGTTCGAGCGCCTCGTCCAGGCTCAGCTCGCCCTCGATCGCGGTGGTGTACTGCTGCCCCACGGCGTTGCCGAGGCTCTGGAAGGCGGGCACGTCGACGTACTGCATCCCGACGTAGGGCACCGGCTGGGTCGTCGGCTCCCCGATCTGGGAGGTCTGGATCGACTCCAGCGCGAGGTCGGCGAAGGGCGCGGCCTCGGTGTAGTCGGGGTTCTCGTAGAGGTCGGTGCGGTTGCCCGCGGGGACCGCGGCCCAGCCCTGCTCGTCGGCGACGAGCTGGGCATACTCCGAGGAGGTCGCCCAGGTGACGAACTCCTTGGCGAGCTCGGGCTGGTCCGAACTGGCGGGGATCGCCAGCGCCCAGGCCCACAGCCAGTTGCTCGCGCGGCCGGCCTCGGTGCCCGGCGCGAAGGCGAAGTCCACGTCGTCGGCGACGCTCGAGGCCTCGCCGTCGGTGACAAAGCTCGCGGCCGTGGTGGCGTCGACCCAGATGCCGCACTGCCCGTCCTGGAAGAGGGCGAGGTTCTCGGCATACCCGGCGTCGGCGACACCCTCGGGCGCCATCCCGGCGAGCGCGAGGTAGGTCTCGCTCGCCTGCCGCCAGGCGTCACTGTCGAGCTCGGGGCTCCACTCCTCGTCATACCACCGGGCGCCGTAGGAGTGCGCCATGGCGGTGACGACGGCGGCGTTCTCGCCCCAGCCCGGCTTGCCGCGCACGCAGGCGCCGGCGGTGTCGGTCTGCTCCTCGATCGCGGTCGCCGCCGCGACGACGTCGTCCCAGGTGGGTCGTTCGGGCATCTCGACGCCGACCTCGTCGAGCAGGTCGGTGCGGTACATCGTGAACGTCGACTCGCCGTAGAACGGCGCCGCCTGCAGGGTGTCCTCGTGGGTCAGCGCGTCGGCCACCTCGGGGATGAAGGCGCCGGCGTCGAAGCCCTCGGGCATGTCGGTGAGCGGGGTCAGCAACTCCTGGTCGGCCCACACCTGGGCCTCGTAGGTCCCCACCGTGGCCACGTCGAAGCGGCCCGCACCGGTGCCGACGTCGGTCGTGACGGTCTCGCGCAGCTCGTTCTCCCCCTCCCGCACCCACTCGATCTCGACCTCGGGGTGCTCGGCGAGGAAGGCGTCGCTCATCTCCTGCAGCGTGTCGAGGTCGCCGTTGTCGACGACGGCGATGGTGAGCGTGTCACCGCTCGCGGACTCGTCGCCCCCGCCGCACCCGGTGAGCAGGAGCAACGCCCCGGCGCCGGTGAGCGCCACCGCCCTCGAGCGTGCGCCCCGTCGGGGCGTCGTCCGCGTGACCCGGACTCCTCGCATGTGTGACTCCTTCGTCATGGCACCCACCCCGTCGGGCTCGCCGCACAAACGAGCGCGGGGTCGGTGCACATATGAGAGTCCCAGTGAAACTCTCCGCCTGCGCCCTGTCAAGGGTTGACGCGGCGTCAATCAGAAGGTCGGGGCTCAGCCCCCGGCGAAGGGTGGCAGCACGTCGAGCACGGCGTCGTGCGCGAGCGGCAGCTGCGGGTCGGAGACGTACTGCCCCTCGTGCAGCACCGAGCTCAGCGCGAGGACCCGCGTCAGCTCGGCGCCGTGCCGCTCCCGCAGGTCGGCGAGCAGCGCGCCCAGATCGTCGGCGTCCACCCGCTCGCTCTCGGTGCCGGCGGCCTCGGCGGCCCCGGCGAAGTACCTCACCGTCGCCATGACGTCAGTCTCGCAGACGATCGGGTATGCCGCCGCTCGCCGCTCACCCCGGCCGGGCCAGGTCCCGCACCCGACGGTTCTCCCGCAGCTCGTGCTCACCACGCCGGTCGAGCTGGGTCCCGCCGTCCTCGACCCACCCGTGCTGGTCGTAGAACTCGGCCGCCCGCTCGTTGCCGTCGAGCACCCAGAGGTGGGCACGGGCATACCCCTGGGCACGCAGGTGCTCCTCGACGGCGACCATCAGCCGGTGCCCGATCCCGGCCGACCAGAGTCGGGGGATGACGTAGAGCCCGTAGAACTCGCCGTCCTGCGGCCGCTCCGGGTCGCGGGAGTGGCCGGCGACCGCCCAGCCGCAGACGAGACCGTCGACCTCCAGCCTGCCAGAGCGACCCCGACGTGGTCGGCGCCACCGACCGCCGGTTGGTCAGCCGAGAGCCGGTTCGTCATCTGAGAGCCTCCTCGAACAGGCTCCGATGTGACGAACCGGCTCCTAGTGGGGCTCAGGCTTCGCGGCGCGGCACCAGGGCCAGAGCGGCACCGACCACCAGCCAGGTCCCGAGGACGAGGACCGGGCCCCACGCGCCCGCACCATCGAAGAAGGCGGTGGACCGCAGCAGCGACCCGGCGGCACCGGGGGGCAGCAGCTGACCCAGGGCGCCCCACCCGGCGGGCAGCATCTCCGGGGCGCCGGAGACACCGGACAGCGGGTTGCCGAGCAGCATCATCACGGCCGCGCCCAGGCCGACGCCCGGCAGACCGAGCACACGGTGCAGGCCCACCAGGCTCGCGCCGATGGCGCCGATCCCCAGGGCGATCGCGCCGGAGTTGGCCCACCAGCTGCCGGTGAGCGCACCCAGCCAGCCCTGGAGGATGCCGGCGATGACCAGACCGCCGACCACCGCGATGGAGCCGACGGCGGCGAGGCGAGCACCCGGGGTGCGCAGCGCGAGGGCCGAGGCGATGCCGGAGGCCATGCCGCCGAGCAGGATGGGGAAGAGCGAGGTGGCCAGGCCGACGCCGCGCGGGTCGTCCTCCGGCAGCGGGGCGAGGTCGGTCACCGTCAGCGGACCTCCGGCCTCGGCGGGCACGGCCGCGGCGAACTGCTGGAGCGAGGTCGCGACCGCAGGGCTGGCGCCGCTGGCCACGAGCAGCTCCCCGCCGCCGGGGCCGAGCACCACAGCGCCGTAGACGTCGCGTCCCAGGATCGCCTCCTCGGCGGCCGCGCGATCGTCGTAGCTCGTGAGCTCGAAGGCCGGCTCGTCGCCGGAGGCGAGCTGACCCTCGAGCTGGGCGAGCGCCGGGGCGGGGGCGACGACGCCGAGGGGAACGTCGCGCGGAGCCGAGTTGACGGCCGGCCAGGCGAAGGCGGTGACCAGCACCGCGAGCAGGGCGCTGATCGCCAGGACGATCCGCAGCACCGGAGGCGGCGCGCCCGTCTCGGCGTGCGACGGGTGGTCCGCGACCGGGGCGGACTCGGGGCTGGTCGTGGTGCTCATGGGTTTCTCCTCTCATAAACCGAGCATTCGTTCGGTATACCCCCAGGCTGCACCGACTCCGGTCCCTTGTCAAGAACGAACATTCGGTTTTAGGCTGTGGTGTGCCCAAGATCACCGACGAGCGTCGCGCCGAGCGACGGCAGCAGATCCTCACCGCCGCCTTCACCTGCGCCGCCCACGAGGGCTTCCACCGGATGACGATGGCCGACGTCATCCAGGCCAGCGGGCTGTCGGCCGGCGCGGTCTACGGCTACTTCCGGAGCAAGGACGAGCTCATCCTGGCGCTCGCCGACACCGCGATCAGCCAGATCGAGCCGGCCTTCGCCGCCCTCGCCGACCAGGAGCCGTTGCCCTCCATCCCCGAGGTCGTGGGCCTGCTCACCGCCGGGATCGAGCAGGCGGGCTCGCACGAGCCGGACCTCACCAGGGTCGCCGTCACGGCCTGGGCCGAGGCGGTGCGCAACCCTGCTGTCGGGGCGATCCTGTCCGAGCGGTTCCTCCGCATCCGGGGCCACCTCGTGGCCTACCTCGAGCGCCTCCAGGACGCGGGGCGGCTGGACCCCGAGGCCGACCCGGTGGCGGTGGCGCAGGCGACCTTCGGCACGATCCCCGGCTTCGTGCTGCAGCGCCTCGTCATCGGCGACGTGTCGTCCGGCACGTATGCCGCGGGCTGGGCCGCCCTGACCGGCGCGCCGTGGCCACCGGGGTCATCCGTCGAGGGCTGAGGACCACCGCTCCAGGTCCGCCGGGGTGTCGACGTCCCCCAGGTGCACCCCGTCGAGCTCGAGCTCCCGCCACCGCAACGGCGCCACCAGCGAGCGCACCGAGGCCCCGTCCTCGGCGCCCCCGCTCAGCCGCGCCCGCGCCGCGTCGAGCGCGGCCCGGCGGTAGACCGCGAGCAGCCACTGCACCCGCCCGTCGTGGCGCGGGCATACCGCGTCGATCTCCTCCCCCAGCCCGGCGAGCGTGTGCCGCAGCGCCGCAAGGACCTGCGGCGCGCCCGGCTGGTCGACGGCGCACACGGCGACCCAGTCCGGACGCGTCGGGTCACCGGCCGCAGAAGCGGATCGCTGCGACCAGGGCAGGGCGTCGAGACCCGCGCCGATGCCCGCGACCGGTCCTCCTCCCGGCGGGTCCTCCACGGTGCGCCGCACGCCGTCCGGGACGGCGGTCTCCCCCACCACGACGACCCGGCCACCCAGGTCGGCCGTCAGGACGCGCTCGAGCAAGGTCCGCCCGCCCAGCTCGATCGAGGCCTTGTCCCGGCCGCCCATCCTGGTCCCGCGTCCGCCGGCGAGGACGACGAGGTCGACGGGAGGCAGCGCGGGCATGTCGCTCAATAGCTCGGCAGGCTCGGGTCGACCTGCTCGATCCAGCCGAGGATGCCGCCGCTCATGACGCTGACGTCCTCCCGGCCGAGGCGGACGAGGTGCGCCGCGGCCCGCTGCGCGCGGGGGCCCGCCTTGCAGTAGACGACGACCGGGCCCTCCGGCAGGTGGTGGTCGAGATCGTCCCAGTTGAGCACCTCCCCCACCGGCACCAGGAGCGCGCCGGGCAGCGTGCCCAGCTCGTGCTCGGCAGGCTCGCGGACGTCGAGGAGGGTCGGCGCGCCGGAGCGGAGATCCGGTGCGAGCAGGTCTTCGACCTCGCGCGGCGAGACCTCGGGCAGCGGCACGATCTCGCGGACGTGCTCGCGCTCCACCGGCTGCACGACCGCCCCGACCGGGCGCAGCGGCACCTCACGGGTGCGCTGGGACAGCGCGTCGATCAGCAGCACCCGCCCGACCAGCGGCTCACCGAAGCCGCAGAGCAGCTTGACCACCTCGGCCGCCATGATCGAGCCCACCTGTCCCACCAGCGCGCCCAGCACGCCGGCCTCGGAGCAGCTCGGCACGTCCTGCGGCCGGGGCGGCACCGGGAAGAGGTCGCGCAACGAGACCGCGTCCTCGATACCCGGCACGAAGGTGGACACCTGCGCGTCGAAGCGCAGGACGGCTGCCCAGACCAGGGGGATCCCGAGCGCGCCGCAGGCGTCGGAGACGGCATACCGCGTGGGGAAGTTGTCGGCGCCGTCGAGCACCACGTGGTGGCCGCGCAGCAGGTCCTCCGCGGTGTCCGCCTCGAGGCGGGTGTGCCGGACCTCCACCGAGACGTCCGGGTTCAGCCCGCGCACGAAGGCGGCGGCGGACTCGCCCTTGGGGGTCCCGACGGCGTCGGCACGGTGGATGACCTGCCGCTGCAGGTTGGTGGCGTCGACGTCGTCGTCGTCGATGATCGTGAGGTGACCGACCCCGGCGGCGGCGAGGTAGGCCAGCGCCGGGCTGCCCAGCCCCCCGGCCCCGACCACCGCCACCCGTGCTGCGAGGAGCCGGCGCTGCGCCGCCATGCCCATCCCCGGCACCAGCAGGTGCCGGGAGTAGCGCGACACCTGGTCGGGCCGCAGCGCTGGACCGGGACCGACGAGGGGCGGGAGGCTCATCATGGCTCCAGTGTGCCCGCTGCTGCCAGGACGGCCGACGCCGGTCTCAGCGGCGCGGCGGGTCGGGGATGCGGCCCGACCCGTCCCGCTGGATGATGCCCTCGGCGACCAGCCGGGTCAGCCACGGGTGGTCTGGCTCCTCGTCCCACCGCTCGCGCCAGGTCGCGGCGTGCCGGCGGGCATACCGAGCCTCCTCCTCGGGGGTGAGCGGCTCGGTCGGCTGACGGTAGGACTCGGCCCCGCCGACCCATGCCAGCGAGCCGCCAGCCCGGTCCAGGACCCGGGCGAAGTCCGCGGTCTCCAGGCCGGGCCCGGCGTAGTCGGCGCAGAACCCGCCGACCTCGGCGTAGTCGTCAGCGCTCATCGCGAAGCTGCCCGGGGAGAACAGGTGGGACCGCTCCTCGACCCGGATCTCGCCGGGAGCGAGCACCGGCGCGCCGGGAGCCCGCCGGCTCAGCTCGTCCAGCTTCTGCAAGGGGTAGCCGACGGCCGGGTTGGCGACCGGCGGCAGACGGAGCACCGGCGAGCACCAGACGACCGGGCCGTCGGGTATGCCGGAGGTGTCGCGCTCGGCGACGGCCCGGGCATACCGCTCCAGGGTCCGGGGGCCGGGGATGACGGAGGAGTGCAGGAAGACGAGGATGTCGGCGCCCGCGTCGACGGCCAGCTCGGCCGCGAGGTTGCGTGCTGCCGCGTAGGGCAGGGCGCGACGGTCGGTCTGCACAGGCTTGACGACGGTCTGCCACCGGTCGGTGCCCAGCGGCAGTCGTCCACGGGTGAGATCGCGGTCCCCCATGGAGATCACGACGTGCACCGCAGGTGGCGTGGTGCCGACGGAGAGTCCGTCGACCTGCGCCAGCAGGTGGTCGTGATGTCCGCGCGACATCGTCAGTGCAGCAACGGTATCGGGCACGGCCGAATCATAGGCATTGCCGCCACCTAGCCACCACATCCGAAAGGGTGAGATGCGCGGGAGGCGCGCTGACCTCCGACGACGGGGGCCCCGGTGACGGCTCACCGCGCCCGCCCGGGGGCGGCGGCGTACAGTCTGGGCCATGGTCGCCGGTTCCCCGCTGCGGGTGGCCCTGATGAACGACTTCGAGGTGGTCGTCCGGGGCCTCCAGGCCATGCTGGCACCCTTCGAGGACCGGGTCTCCGTCGTCGAGATCGGCGCCCAGGTCGACGTGAGGCAGTCCGTCGACGTCACGCTCTACGACACCTTCTCCGAGCCCCAGGTGGACGGCGAGGACTTCGACGACGTCCTGGAGAGCCCCAACCCGGGAGCCGTCGTCGTCTACACCTGGCACCTCGACCCGGCACTGATCGAGGTCGCCATGGCCAAGGGGTGCCGGGGATACATCGGCAAGACCGTGAGCGGCGCCGAGCTGGTCACCGCCCTGGAGCGGGTGGCGTCCGGCGAGGTCGTGGTCGAGCCGGTCACGAGCCAGCAGCCCGAGCCTGAGCCGCACTCCCCCGGCGACTGGCCCGGCCGGGCCGAGGGGCTCTCCGCCCGGGAGGCGGAGATCGTCAGCCTCATCACCCAGGGCCTGACCAACAACGACATCGCGCTGCGCAGCTACCTGTCGATCAACTCGGTCAAGACCTACATCCGCACGGCCTACCGCAAAATGGGCGTGACCCGGCGCTCGCAGGCGGTGCGCTGGGGTCTGGAGCACGGCATGACCCCGGACGAGATGCGCCGCCAGGTCACCGACCAGTCGCCCTGAGCAGGCCTCAGGCGAGCGAGTAGATCACGACCGAGTAGGGCCCGAGATCCAGGGTGCCATGCCCGTCACCTGCGTCGATGTCCGGTGTCGCGTGGTCGCCGAAGAGCTGGCTGTAGGCCCGGGCGTCGCTGTTGAAGCGCACCCGCCAGTGCCCGCCCGGCAGCTCGACCGGCCGCTGGACGGCGTGCGCGGAGAGGTTGATCGCGACCAGGACGTGCTGCCCGTCGCCCGTGGACCGGACGTAGGCCAGCACGTTGGCGTCCTCGTCGGCGGCGACGACGTTGGTGTGCGGCCCGGCGAGGCCGGCGCTGACCCCGTCGGCGTCGAGCCGCAGCCGGATCAGGTCCCGGAACATCTGGGTGATGTCGCGGAAGGCCCACGCTCGCTCCCAGTCCAGCGGCACGTTGTCGCGGAACCACTCGTCCTCGAGGAACTCCTGCCCCTGGAACAGCATGGGCAGGCCCGGCGCGGTGAGCACCAGGGCCGCGCCGAGGGTGGCGCGCTTCTGGGCGTTCCACCCGCTGGGGTTGTCGCCCTGCACCTCGGAGGTGATCCGCGCCTTGCCGTTGGACACCTCGTCGTGCGACTCGGTGTAGATCACCCGGTCGAAGGCGTGCTGATAGGTATGCGTCACGGCGGCCGCGACCGCGGCGATCGAGCGGTGCGCGTCGTCCTGGGTGATGAGGGCCTCGCGCACCGGGTGCACGAACTTGGTGTCCCACTGGGCGTGCATGGCCGCGCCACCGGGCTCGGTGGAGGTGACCGCCGCGACCCCGTGGAGGTCCTCGGCGATGACGAGGTGCCGGGGGAACTCGGTGCGGACCATCTCACCGATCCGGCGCATCATCTCCCAGCCCTCGGGGATCTCGTCGCCGTGCGTCCCGTCCACCCGACGCATGTAGGGCGTCATGTCCAGCCGCAGCCCGTCCGCGTGGTAGTCGCGCAGCCACATGCGGGCGTTGTCGAGGATGAAGTCGCGGACCTCCTGCCGCCCGTAGTCGGGCCGGGTGTCGCCCCATGGCGTCGAGGAGCGGTGGTCGTTGTAGAAGTAGATGCCGCCCTTGCCGTTCTCGGACCACCCGTCGAACTGCCAGGTCGGCAGGTCCGAGGGGCCGAAGTGGTTGTAGACCACGTCGACGTAGACCGCGAGGCCGCGCTTGTGCGCCTCCCGCACGAAGGTCTTGAGGGCCTCGGGCCCGCCGTAGCTGGACTCGACGGCGAAGACGTGGGCCGGGTTGTAACCCCAGGAGTAGTCGCCGGCGAACTCCATGAGCGGCATCAGCTCGATGGCGTTGACCCCGAGCCCGACGAGGTAGTCGAGCTTGCCCATGAGGTCGCCGAGGTTCGCCGGCCGGCCGTCCTCGGTGGCGACGAAGGACCCGATGTGGGTCTCGTAGATGACCGTCTCGTGCTGACGCGGCGGCGTGAAGTCGTCGCCCTCCCAGTCGAAGGCGCCGTGGTCGTAGAGCAGGCCGTTGCCGACGGAGTTCGTCACCGCCAGCGCCCGCGGGTCGATGCGGTGGAAGCTGTGCTCGCCGTTGCTCACGAGCAGCTGGTACTCCTGCCACATCTGCGCGCCCGGGACCTCGGCATACCAGTGGCCGTTGCCCTCGTGCTCCATCCCGTGAGCCTCGGGGTCCCACCCGTTGAAGTCACCGATGACGCTCACGCCGGTGGCGTTCGGTGCCCAGACGCGGAAGGCGTAGCCGCCCTCGATCGGGATGGCTCCCATGCCGGCGACGCTCACGGACTCTCCTTGCTGCTGGGGTCATGACGAGAGGGCGCGGAGCCGTCGTGGCCGCGCCCTCGAGCCATGATGGTACCCCTCAGGCCCTCGCGGACCCCTCCTGCGGGGCGGCCTGCATGACCATGAAGGTGGCGTCGGCGGCATCATGACCGTGCCGCCGACGCCCGTCCACAGTCCCGGCGCTACCGTGACCGGGTGACCACCAGTCCGCCGCAGCCGCAGACCGGCGCGACGGCATACCCTCGGCGCGCCACGCTCCTGGTCACGACGACGCTCGCCGCGCTGGCGATGATCGGTCCGTTCACCATCGACACGATCTTCCCCGGCTTCGAGGCGATCGGGCGGGACTACGAGGTCGACGCGACCGCGCTGCAGCAGATCACCTCGATCTACCTTATCAGCTTCGCGGTGATGAGCGTCTTCCACGGCCCGATCTCGGACGCGCTCGGGCGCAGACCGGTGATGATCGGCGGGCTGCTCGGGTATGTCGTCGCCTCCGTCGTCTGCGCGCTCGCGCCCAGCTTCGGGGTGCTGCTCGCGGCCCGGGTGATGCAGGGCCTCTTCGCCGGGGCGGCGACCATCGTGAGCCGGGCGGTGATCCGCGACCTCTTCTCCGGCGCCGAGGCGCAGAAGCTCATGGCGCGGGTGATGATGATCTTCGCCATCGCGCCCGCGATCGCGCCGGTCATCGGGGGCGAGATCCTGCGCTTCGGGCCGTGGCACTGGATCTTCTGGTTCGTCGCGGCCTACGGGATCGCGGCGGCGGTGCTCACCGCGGTGGTGCTGCCGGAGACGCACCCGCCGGAGCGACGCAGTTCGCTGCGGGTGGGCTCGGTGCTCGGGTCGCTGTGGGGCGTGGCACGGTCCGGACGCTTTGAGCGGCTGGCCTTCTCGGCCGCCTTCGTCTTCGCCTCCTACTTCCTGTATGTCGTCGCCGCACCGATCATCGTCGTCGACCTCCTGGGGCGCGGCGAGCAGGACTTCTGGATGCTCTTCGTGCCGATGATCGGCGGCATGGTGACCGGCTCGATGCTCACCAACCGGCTGGCCGAGCGGGTGGACCCCGGGCCGATGGTGGACGTGACGATGGTGGTCCTGCTCGGCGGGACGCTGGTCAACGTCGTGCTCTGCTGGCTCGCGCCGGGCCTGCCGTGGGCCGTCGTCGGGCCGGCGCTGATGGGCGTGGCGATCGGCGTGGCCTTCCCGGTGCAGCAGCTGGCGATGCTCGACCTCTTCCCGGAGCAGCGCGGCGCCGCCGCGTCGATGGCCTCCTTCGCGGCGCTGGTCTTCAACGCGCTGCTGGCCGGGCTGATCTCGCCGCTGGTGACGGGCACCCTGCTCAGCACCGCCCTGACCAGCGCCTGCTTCGCGCTGCTCGGCGCGGGCCTGTGGGCCTGGCACCGCCGCGCCACGGCGGGGGATCCGCCCGCCGGCTGAGAGGGCCTCTCGCACTGAGAGCCGGTCCGTCACACCGGAGCCTCCTCGGGGAGGCTCTGATGTGACGAAGAGGCTGTCAGTGGGCGAAGCGGCTGCCAGTCAGCGCAGGTTGCGGGTCGACCGAGCCACGAGCACACCGGCAGCCAGCCCGGGCAGGGTGGCCAGTGCCAGCGGGACGAGCATCCAGGACGTGCCCGCGACCTCTACGCCCCCCGCCTGGACCAGATAGGTGAACAGCAGGACCGCCGCGAGCGCCCAGATACCGGCTGTCAGCACCAGCGCCGCCCACCAGTGGGCACGCCGGCCCGACACGGCCGGCAGCACGACCGCACAGAGCAGGCCCGAGATCGCCCCCAGCAGCGCATACACCGCCGCTCCGTACAGCATCCCGAAGACGGTCAGCCCGACGTCGGGGTCCTCGCCCCGAGACTCGACCAGCACGAGGATCGCCAGCACGGCACCGGTGACCATCCCTACGAGGACGCCCCAGCCCAGCCCGGCGAAGGCATATCTCGGCTCGAACCACTGCCGCCGCACCGCTTCGGTCATGGGGGCAGTCTGCCCGCGCGCCCGTGTCAGCACCGGGATCACCCGCCGGAGGGCTTGGCGACCTCGCCGCGGTCGATCTCACCCTGGCGGTAGAGCGCGACGCCGGCGCGCAGCAGCTCGTCCATCGACTCGCCCCGCTCCATCCGCCCGACGATCGAGGCCCGCATGCGCGGGTCCCAGAACTTCCGGATGTGGGTGGCGATCTCCTCGGCGGCGCGCTCCGGCGGGTGGTGCGCCATCGCCCGCGCGATGTCCTCGCCCATCCGCACCTCGGCGGGCTGGTGCTGACGGGTATGCACGTCGACGCCCTCCCCTGTCGGCGGGCCCTGGTCCGGGCTCGGGTCGGCGTCGGTCGGGGCGTCGAGGTCCGGCTCGCGCCGGCTCACCGGCGCGCCCCCACCACGTCGACCGCCGGGTCGACCGGCTCGTGCCCGTCGCTGACCTCGGCCGCCTCCGCCGCCTCATGCTCCCGGCCCGCGTTGGCGACCCCGACCTGCACCGCCGTCACCTTGTACTCCGGGCAGTTGGTGGCCCAGTCGGAGTTCTCCGTCGTCACGACGTTGGCGCCGGTCACCGGGTGGTGGAAGGTCGTGTAGACCACACCGGGCTGCATCCGCTCCGACACCAGCGCGGTGAGCGTCGTCGCCCCGACCCGGCTCGCGAGCTCGACCCGGTCGCCGGTCCTGATCCCCCGCATCTCGGCGTCCGCGGGGTGCACCTCGAGCACGTCCTCGGGGTGCCAGGAGGAGTTGGCGGTGCGGCGGGTCTGCGCCCCGACGTTGTACTGCGACAGGATCCGCCCGGTGGTGAGGATGAGCGGGAACCGCCGGTTGGTCGTCTCGGTCGTGGGCACGAAGACGGTCGGGACGAGCTTGCCCTTGCCGCGCACGAAGGCGTCGACGTGCATCGTCGGGGTCCCCTGCGGGGCCTTCTCGTTGACCGGCCACTGCATCGAGCCCTCGGCGTCGAGACGGGCGAAACTCACCCCGGCGAAGGTGGGCGTCGTCGCGGCGATCTCGTCCATGATCTCCGATGCGGAGGCATACTCCATCGGATAGCCCATCGCCGTCGCGATCTCGCACACGACCTTCCACTCGTCCTTGCCGACCCGGCTCGGCATGACCGGACGCACCCGCCCGAGCCGCCGCTCGGCATTGGTGAACGTGCCGTCCTTCTCCAGGAAGCTCGAGCCCGGCAGGAAGACGTGGGCGTAGCGCGCGGTCTCGTTGCGGAAGAGGTCCTGGACCACGACCATGTCCATGCTGGTCAGCGCGGCGCGGACGTGCTGCAGGTTGGGGTCGGACTGGGCGATGTCCTCGCCGTGCACGAAGAGCCCCTTGAAACTGCCTCCGATCGCGGCGTCGAACATGTTGGGGATCCGCAGCCCCGGCTCGGGGTCGAGGGTGACGCCCCACCGGTCCTCGAAGATCGAGCGGACCTCGGGCAGCGAGATGTGCCGGTAGCCGGGCAGCTCGTGCGGGAAGGAGCCCATGTCGCAGGAACCCTGCACGTTGTTCTGGCCGCGCAGCGGGTTGATGCCGACGCCGGGGCGGCCGATGTTGCCGGTGACCATCGCGAGGTTGGCCATGCCCATGACCATCGTCGAGCCCTGGCTGTGCTCGGTGACGCCGAGGCCGTAGTAGATCGAGCCGTTCGGTGCGGCGGCGTAGAGCCGGGCCGCCTCGCGCACCTCCTCCGGGTCGAGGCCGGTCGCCTCGGCGGTCGCCTCCGGTGAGTTCTCCGGCGAGCGGATGAAGTCGAGGTAGGCCTCGACGTCCTCGCAGCGTTCCTCCAGGAAGCCCTTGTCGTGCAGGCCCTCGGTGACGACGGTGTGCGCCATCGCGTTGACGAAGGCGACGTTGGAGCCGGGCCGCAGCGGCAGGTGTGCCGACGCCTCGACGTGCGGGGTGCGCACGAGGTCGATCTGGCGCGGGTCGGCGACGATGATCTGCGCGCCCTCGCGCAGCCGCTGCTTCATCCGGGAGGCGAAGACGGGGTGCGCGTCGGTGGGGTTGGCCCCGATGAGCAGGACGACGTCGGTCTCCTCGACCGAGGCGAAGTCCTGGGTGCCGGCGGAGGTGCCGAAGGTCTGGTTGAGGCCGTAGCCGGTCGGGCTGTGGCAGACCCGGGCGCAGGTGTCGACGTTGTTGTTGCCGAAGGCCGCGCGCACCATCTTCTGGACGACGTAGACCTCCTCGTTGGTGCAACGGGAGGACGAGATGGCTCCGATGCTGCCGGCCCCATGACGGTCCTGGATCGCGCGGAAGCCGTCGGCGACCCGCTGGATCGCCTCCTCCCAGCTCACCACCCGCCACTCGTCCTCGATCGTGTCGCGGACCATCGGCGACATCTGCCGGTCGGCGTGGTCGGTGTAGCCGTAGGCGAAGCGGCCCTTGACGCAGGAGTGGCCCTCGTTGGCCTTACCCGCCTTGAGCGGCATCATCCGCACGACCTCGGTGCGGGTCTCGCCGGTCTCCTGGTCGCGCGAGTCGGTGACCTCGGCGCGGAAGGAGCAGCCCACCCCGCAGTAGGCGCAGGTGGTCTCCACGACGCGCTTGGGCATACCCAGGGAGATGACGGACTTCTCGGTGAGCGCGTCGGTGGGGCAGGCCTGGACGCAGGCGCCGCAGGAGACGCACTCCGAGCCGAAGAAGTCGGTCGGCCCGGGCGCGATCCGCGAGGCGGGCCCGCGGCCCTCGACGGTGAGCGCGAAGGTGCCCTGGATGTCGGAGCAGGCGCGCACGCAGCGCGAGCAGGCGATGCAGGCGTCCGGCTCGTAGTCGAAGTAGGGGTTGGAGGTGTCGCGCTCGCCCCGGTCGAGCGGGTCGGGCAGCCCGTAGCGCACCTCGGCGACCCCGGTCTGGCGGGCGAGCGCCGCGACCTCGCAGGAGCCGCGGGCGCAGCCGGCGCAGTCGGTCGGGTGGTCGGAGAGATAGAGCTCCATGACCCCGCGCCGCAGCTGGCGGACCTCGTCGGTGTCGGTCCGGACGACGGCCCCGTCGGAGCACGGCGTGGTGCAGGACGCGGGCTTGCCCTTGCCGTCCTCGATGTCCACGAGGCAGAGGCGGCACGAGCCGAAGGCCTTGAGCGAGTCGGTGGCGCACAGGCTGGGGATCTCGACGCCGGCCTCGCGGGCCGCGCGCATGACCGAGGTGCCCTGGGGCACGGTGACCTCGCGGCCGTCGATGGTCAGGGTGACGGTCGTCCCGCTGCGCATTTCGGGGGTGCCGAAGTCGGGCTCGGGCAGGTATGCCGCGCCCGTCGCCCCGTCGGTGGCGCCAGGGGTGACCCCCGGCATACCGGTGATGTCGCCCTCGCGGCTGGCCTGCCCGAGCCGGCTCGCGACCTGCTCGGCGGTGGGAATGGTGGCGGTCATGGCGGGCTCCCTCCGAAGTCCTCCGGGAAGTGGGTGAGCGCGCTGCGCACCGGGACGGGCGTGAGGCCGCCCATGGCGCACAGCGAGCCGGTGGTCATGGTGGCGCAGAGGTCCTCGAGGAGGACGAAGAGCTGGTCGCGCCCCTCGGCGCCGGCGGGCGTGCTGGTGATCTTGTCGATGGTCTCGACGCCGCGGGTGGAGCCGATCCGGCACGGGGTGCACTTGCCGCACGACTCGACCGAGCAGAACTCCATCGCGAAGCGCGCCATGCGCGACATGTCCACGGTGTCGTCGAAGACGACGACACCGCCGTGGCCGAGCATGCCGCCGGCCTCGGCGAGCTCCTCGTAGCCCATCGGGACGTCCAGCCGGTCGGCCGGCAGGTAGGCCCCGAGCGGTCCGCCGACCTGGACCGCGCGGACCGGACGACCGGTGCGGGTGCCGCCGCCGATGTCCTCGACGAGCTCGCGCAGCGTGATGCCGAGCGGCGCCTCGAAGACGCCGCCGCGGGCGATGTTGCCGGCCAGCTGGAAGATCTGGGTGCCGCGTGAGCGCCCGACGCCGCGGTCGGCATACGCCTGACCGCCGTCGGCGAGGATCGTCGGGATCGCGGCGAAGGACAGCAGGTTGTTGACCACGGTCGGGCTGCCCCACAGGCCGTGCAACGCAGGGATCGGCGGCTTGGCGCGCACCTCGCCACGACGGCCCTCGAGGGACTCCAGCATGGAGGTCTCCTCGCCGCAGATGTAGGCGCCGGCGCGACGCGCACCTGGAGGCGGAACGCCCGGCCGCTGCCGGCGACGTCGTCGCCGAGGTAGCCGTGCTCGGCGGCGACCGCGATGGCGTCGCGGAGCCGGGCGATGGCGTCGGGGTACTCGCTGCGGCAGTAGATGTAGCCCTCGGTCGCGCCGACCGTGACCGCCGCGATGGTCATGCCCTCGACGAGGGTGAACGGGTCCGCCTCGGCGAGGATCCGGTCGGCGAAGGTGCCGGAGTCGCCCTCGTCGAGGTTGCAAGCGACGAACTTCTGGTCGCTGTCCGCCTCCAGGACGGTGCGCCACTTGATGCCGGTGGGGAAGCCCGCGCCGCCGCGGCCGCGCAGGCCCGAGGTGAGCACTTCCTCGACGACGTCGGCGCGGTCGAGCTCGAGCGCCCGCCGGAGCCCGGCCCAGCCGCCCTGGGCTCGTAGGCGCCGATGTCGGTCGGCTCGGCCAGCCCGATCCGCGCCAGGCTCACCCGGTCCTGCCCGGTGAGCCACGGGTCGTCGTCGACCACCCCGATGCAGGTCTCGTGATCGGCGCCGGTGAGCATCCCCGCCCCGACCAGGTCGGGTATGCCGTCGGCCGTGACCGCGGCGTAGCCACCCGCCCGCGCTCGGTCTCGACCTCGACGAGCGGTTCGCGCCAGAGCATGCCCCGGGTGCCGTTGCGCCGGACGGTGACCCCCTCGACGTGTGCGAGCGCCGCGGCGACCTCGTCGGCGCCGACGGCGCGGGCCGAGGAGTCCTGCGGCACCCAGACGGTGGTCATCGGGACCACCCCGACTCCGCGGCGGCCAGGTCGTCGGCGGTGACACGACCCCGGAGGCGCCCGTCGACGCTCGCGCTGGGGCCGAGCGCGCAGTTGCCGAAGCAGAAGACCTCGCGCACCTCGACGTCGTCCCGCCCGGCGAAGCGCTCCTGAGCCGCGGCGTAGAGGTCCGCGGCGCCGACCGCCTGACAGGCCTCGGCACGGCATACCTGCACGGTGTGCTCGGGCGGTGGGGTGCGCCGGAAGTCGTGGTAGAAGCTCACCGTCCCGTGGACCTCGGCGACCGAGAGGTTGAGGACGTCGGCGATCTCGGCGACGTCCTCGTCGGCGACGTAGCCGTGCGCGGCCTGCACGGCGTGCAGGATCTCCAGGAGCGGCCCCCGCTCCCCCGCCTGTCGCGCCGCGATCTCCCGGACTGACTCCGCCCGGGCCGACCGGGGTGTGAGCTCCTCGGTCTGCTGCCGACCAGCACGTGGCACGTCGTGCCTCCCGTCGTTGGGTATGCTCCAACTCTACGTCGCCTCGTTCCTGGCGTGCCACAAACGGCCGAGACGCCCGCACCGTCCATGTCACTGAGAACCGGATCGACAAGAGAGCGTTCGGTAGTCGGGCTGGACCCACGATGTGTCTTGGCGTCGGGATAGTCCTCTGGACGGGGGCCTCCGCGTGGGCACTCTTGCTGGTCATCAGCGCAGGCGGGCGCGCCAAAGCTCTCATGAATCCGTGTGATGCCTCCCCTTTCCGCCGCGAATCTTCGGAGTGCCGGCTTCGAGGTGGACTGGTCCGAGCGCCACAGCTTCGAGGGCTACGAGCGGTTCCACTGCCGGGACGGTTTCGACAACCGGATCGAGGTCCTGGCGCCGGGGCAGGAGCGCAGCGGGCGAGCCTGACGGTGACGCTGCGGGACGGCGTCCCGCGACGACTCAGCCGGGAGCGACCTCGTCGCCGACCGTCACCTGCGCCGGCGCGTCGTCCAGCCCGACCGGCACGAGCCGGATGCCGAACCACGTCGTGCCGTCCCACCGGCGGTGCTGGGCCAGCGTCCGGATGGGCTCCTTGCCGGTCTCCAGCGTCTCGCCGTCGATCTGCGTCATGACGCACCGGTCGCACAGCTCGGTGCGTCGGTAGCGGACCTCCCCGATCGTCACGAACTCCCAGTCGTCCTCGGCGAAGGCGCTCTCCCCGTCGATCACGACGTTGGGCCGGAACCGCGACATCGGCACCGGCTCGCCACCTCCCTCGAGGATCCAGTCGCCCACCCGCGTCAGCGACACCTCGCTGGTCAGCAGGATCGGCCCGGCGTCGGCGAGCGACATCGACTCACCCTCCTGCCCGCCGTGCGCGCCGGAGATGCGCCGCACGCCGGGGTCCTCCTGCCAGACCAGGCGCAGCCCGCGCCCGACCTTCTCGGAGATCCACTCGCTGACGTCCGCGTCCGCGGGCGGGGCGAATCCCTGCCGCGAGTGGCCGACCGCCACCACCGGCACCCCGAGCGGGGTCTCCACCAGGATCGAGTCACCGTCACGCGCGGCGATCCGGATCGTCTCCTCGTCGACCTGCCGCGCGGTCAGCCCCAGCAGCCCGTGGCACTCGCGCGCGGTCACCGGGAAGCCGTCGGGACCGACCACGCCCCAGCGCCGGTCCCCCGCCAGCCCCCACGGCTCGACGCCCGAGGTGTCCACCGCCTCCCCGGCGAAGGACTTGACGGGATACCTCCACAGCTCGGTCACGCGCATACCTCAGCCTGCCACGCGCCCGTCCCGCGCTGGTCGACGCACACCCGGTGTAGACAGGACCCATGACGACGCAGTCTCAGACCGCCCCCGACTCCCGCGCCGGGTGGAGCCTCGTCGGCCCCGGCCTCATCGTCGCCGCGACCGGTGTCGGCGCCGCCGACCTGGTGGCGACGGTCATCGCCGGGCAGCGGTTCGGGTATGCCCTCCTCTGGGCGGTCATCGTCGGCTGCCTGATGAAGGTGGTCCTGGTGGAGGGCGCCGGCCGCTACTCGCTCGCCACCGGCAACACGATCTACGAGGGCTGGGCGACGCTCGGCCGCTGGACGACGTGGTACTTCGCGCCCTACATCGTCATCTGGGGCTTCGTCTACGGCGCCGCCGCGATGGCCGGGACGGGACTACCGCTCGCGAGCCTCTTCCCGGCGCTGTCCGTCACCTGGTGGGGCATCCTGTCCGGCCTCGTCGGTGCGGCGCTGGTGTGGTTCGGCCGGTATGCCCTCTTCGAGAAGGTCTGTGCGGCGCTCGTTGGACTGATGTTCGTGACGATGTTCGTCGCCGCGCTGCTCACGCTCCCCAACATCCCCGAGCTCGTGACCGGCCTCGTCCCCCGGATCCCCGAGGGCGGGCTCATCAACGTCCTGTCCGTCGCGGGCGGGGTGGGCGGCACGATCACGCTGGCCGCCTACGGCTACTGGATCCGGGAGAAGGGGTGGACCACCCCGGGGCACATGCGGGTCATGCGGCTCGACAACACCGTCGCCTACACCGTGACCGGCATCTTCGTCATCTCGACCCTGATCGTCGGCGCCGAGCTGCTCTACTCCGCCGGCATCGCGGTCGAGACCGGCGACGAGGGTCTGCTCGACCTCTCCGAGGTGCTCCGGGACCGCTATGGCGCGTGGGCCGGCACCGTCTTCCTCGTCGGCTTCTGGGCCGCCGCGATGAGCTCGCTGGTCGGGGTGTGGAACGGCGTCTCGATGATGTTCGCCGACTTCGTCGGTCACGTCCGCCGGCTGCCGAAGGACGACCCCAGCGTGCGGCTCGGCGGCACCTGGTACAAGGCCTACATCCTCTGGCTGACCTTCCCGCCGATGATCATGCTCTTCCTCGGCCGCCCGGTGTGGCTCATCCTGGCGTACGGCGTCCTCGGCGCCTTCTTCATGCCGTTCCTCGCCGTCACCCTGCTCTGGATCCTCAACACGGCCCGGACCCCGAAGGAGTGGCGCAACGGCCCGGTCGTCAACGTCCTCATGGGCGTCTGCGCCCTGCTGTTCGCCTGGCTCGCGGTCACCCAGGTGCAGGGCGCCGTCGAACGGGCCCTCGGAGGGTGACCCCGGCCAGGGCGTGAGGTCCGGGACCTACGGCCGGACGACGTACGACCTCAGGTAGTAGCATGGTCGTACCCGGACGACAGGAGCAGATGATGAGCGACTCGCCCACGACCACCCTCTCCGAGCGGGAGTGCTGGGACCTCCTCGGCCAGCACGAGTTCGGCCGCCTGGCCTACCACCTCACCGACGAGGTGCACATCGCCCCGGTCAACTACGCCGTCGACCGGGACCGCCTCGTCTTCCGCACCGCGGAGGGCTCCAAGCTGCTCGGTGTGGTGATGGACTCCGACGTCGCCTTCGAGATCGACCAGGTCGACGACGAGGCGGAGACCGCCTGGAGCGTCGTCGCCCGCGGCACCGCGGGGATCCTCGAGGGGCAGGAGGCCCGCGAGGTCGACAACCTGCGGCTGCGGCCGTGGGTCGGCACGGAGAAGTTCAACGTCGTCGCGATCACCGTGACGGAGGTCAGCGGGCGGAGCTTCGCTCTGAGTCGGCCGTGGAGGCATCTGCGGAGGCACGGCTGACGCGCAGCGCCGCCACGACGTAGCTCACCGCGCCCAGCCAGGCCGCGACGATCACCGCATACACCAGCGAGCGGGTGACGTCGCCGGCGTCGATCGCCTCGGACCGCAGGAGCGTCCGCGCGTTGGTGAGCACGATGAGGCCGCCGACGGCGACGCCGAGCAGGCGCGCCGGCACGATCCGCACCAGGAAGGCGGCGATGGGTGCGGCCACGACGCCGCCTGCCAGCAGCGCCAGCACCCAGGTGGGGTTGATGCCCTGGTGGCCGAGACCGACGAGGAAGCCCAGGCTGGCCGCGAGGGCGACGAGGAACTCCGAGGCGCTGATCGAGCCGACCACCTTCCGGGGCTCCATCCGCCCGCTCGCGAGCAGGGCGGGGGTGCCCACCGGACCCCAGCCGCCCCCTCCGGTCGCGTCGAGGAAGCCCGCGAAGAGGCCCAGCGGCGCGAGGAAGCGGCGGCGCAACGGCTGACCGAGGCGATCGGTGCGCATCCCGCTGCGGGTGAACCGGACGAGCAGGTAGACCCCGAGGGCGAGCAGGATCGTCGCCGTGATGGGCCGTGCCACCTCGGCGTCGATCGAGCTCAGCACGGTGGCGCCGAGGAAGGCGCCGACCGCGCCGGGCACACCCACCCGCAGCACGACCCTCCAGTCGACGTTGCCGAACCTCCAGTGGGCCGTGCCCGAGGCCAGGGTCGTGCCGATCTCGGCGAGGTGGACGGTGGCCGAGGCCGCCGCCGGGTTGGTGCCGAGCATGAGCAGCAGCGTGGTCGTCGTCACGCCGTAGGCCATGCCCAGGCCCCCGTCGACGAGCTGGGCGGCGAGACCGACGAGGCTGAGCAGGATGAGCTGGCGCATGGGTCCCCTCCTGGGGGTCGAGCGGCGCGGGGCAGGGCGGGAATCGCCCTATTCCTTTTAATCCTGTCGGTTCAGTAGGATTAATGTCAAGCGACGGTGCGACCGACCCCGCCCGGGCCGGTGCGAGACACTGGGGTGGTGGACATCTCGGCGCGCTCGGACTACGCGGTGCGGGCGATGCTGGCCCTGGCCGCCGACCACGACGACCCCGGCGCCGAGGAGCCCGCGCCCGTGTCGGTCGACCGGCTCGCCCAGGCGCAGGACCTGCCGGTGAAGTTCCTCGAGGCCATCGTCGCCGACCTGCGCCGGGCCGGGCTCGTCGCGTCTCGCCGCGGCGCCCGCGGCGGCTACCTGCTGTCCCGTCCTGCGGACCAGATCGCGGTCGGCGACATCATCCGCGCCGTCGACGGCCCGCTCGCCGAGGTGCGGGGCCTGCGGCCGCACGACACGGCATACCCCGGCGAGGCGGAGCATCTCCCCGCCCTCTGGGTCGCGACCCGGGCCGCGCTGCGGGAGGTCCTCGACGGGACCTCGCTGGCGCAGCTGCGCGACGGCACGTTCGCTCCCCCGGTGTCCGCGCTGCTGGACCAGCCGGACGCCTGGGAGAGCCGCTGAGGCGCCGCGACCGGGAGCCTCCACGTCGCAGGAGAGCCTCCTCGCGGAGGCTCTCCTGTGTCATGCCGGCGCTCAGTGCGTGCGAGGCTCCTCAGTCGCCGGAGTCCATGCCCTTGCTGATGAGGTCCATGACCGAGGAGTCGGCCAACGTGGTGACGTCGCCGACCTCGCGGTTCTCCGCGACGTCCTTGAGCAGGCGGCGCATGATCTTGCCCGAGCGGGTCTTGGGCAGCTCGGGCACGACCATGATCTGACGCGGCTTGGCGATGGCGCCGATCTCCTTGGCGACGTGCTGGCGCAGCTCGGCCACGAGGTCCTGCCCCTCGCCGGCCTCGTCGGCCTCCTCGACAGCCTCCTGCCGCAGGATGACGAAGGCGCAGATCGCCTGACCGGTCGTCTCGTCCGCCGCGCCGACGACCGCCGCCTCGGCGACCTTCGGGTGGCTGACCAGCGCCGACTCGATCTCCGCGGTCGACATCCGGTGGCCGGAGACGTTCATGACGTCGTCGACCCGCCCGAGCACCCAGATGTTGCCGTCCTCGTCGAGCTTGGCGCCGTCCCCGGCGAAGTACATGTCCTCGAACCGGCTCCAGTAGGTCTCCTTGTAACGCTCCGGGTCGCCCCAGATCCCGCGCAGCATCGACGGCCAGGGGTCGGTGACCACGAGGTAGCCGCCGGACCCCTTCTCCACCGGCTGCCCCATGTCGTCGACGACCACGGCGTTGATGCCCGGGATGGGGTGCTGCGCCGAGCCGGGCCGGGTCTCGGTGACGCCGGGGATCGGGGAGATCATGATGCCGCCGGTCTCGGTCTGCCACCACGTGTCGACGATCGGGCAGCGGCCCCCGCCGATGACCTCGCGGTACCACATCCACGCCTCGGGGTTGATCGGCTCACCGACCGACCCGAGCAGCTTGAGGCTGGAGAGGTCGAACTTCTCCGGGATCTCCTTGCCCCACTTCATGAAGGTCCGGATGGCCGTGGGCGCGGTGTAGAGGATCGTCACCTTCTTGTCCTGGACGATCTCCCAGAACCGGCCCTGGTGCGGGGTGTCCGGCGTGCCCTCGTACATCACCTGGGTCGCGCCCAGCGTCATCGGCCCGTAGACGATGTAGGAGTGCCCCGTCACCCAGCCGACGTCGGCGGTGCACCAGTAGACGTCCGTCTCCGGGTGGATGTCGTGCACGACGTGCGAGGTGTACGCCGTCTGCAGCAGGTAACCCCCGGTGGTGTGCACGATGCCCTTGGGCTTCCCGGTCGTGCCGGAGGTGTAGAGGATGAACAGCGGGTGCTCGGCGTCGAAGGCCTGCGCCTCGTGGGTCGCGTCGGCCGCCTCGAGCGCCTCGTGCCACCAGACGTCGCGGCCCTCGGTCCACTCGACGTCCTGCTCGGTGCGTCGCACCACGAGAACGTGCTCGACGGGGGTGTCCCCCTCCAGCGCGCCGTCGACCACGGACTTGAGCCCGGAGGGCTTGCCGCGGCGGTAGCCGCCGTCGGCGGTGATGACGACTTTGCTGTCGGCATCGGCGATGCGGCTGCGCAGTGCGTCGGAGGAGAAGCCGCCGAAGACGACGGAGTGCGGCGCGCCGAGCCGGGCGCAGGCCAGCATGGCGACGGCGGCCTCGGGCACCATCGGCAGGTAGATCATCACCGTGTCGCCCTCGCGCACACCGAGGTCGGTGAGCGCGTTCGCGGCCCGCTGCACCTGCTCGTGCAGCTCGGCATACGTGATGTCGCGGGTGTCGTCCTCGGGCTCGCCGACCCAGTGGATCGCGACCCGGTCGCCGTGCCCGGCCTCGACGTGCCGGTCGACCGCGTTGACGCAGGCGTTGAGCCGGCCGCCGACGAACCACTTGGCGAAGGGCGCCTCGGACCAGTCGAGCACCTGGTCGAAGTCGGTCTCCCAGTCCAGGTAGGTCCGCGCCTGCTCGGCCCAGAAGCCTCCCGGTCCTCCCGGGCCCGGTCGAACAGCTCGCTCGAGCCGTTGGCCTGGGCGGCGAACTCATCGCTCGGGGCGAAGGTGCGCTCCTCGTGCAGCAGGTTGGACAGTCCCTCGTCGGACATCGGTGCTCCTCGCGCTCGGGGTCGGTCCCGAGTATGCCGTGCCCCACCCCCGGGGCGCAGGTCCGGCCGGTCACCGGGTGCTGATCCTGCGGCGAGCGGCGCCCGACGCGCGCCCGGCGGCCGGCATCCTCCGCACCTGCGTGAAGCCTGGGAGAATCCCGGGTGGGTGGCCCATGCGGGCGTGCTAGTTTCCGCGGCTTGCACACCCGCACCCGACCAGGGAGATGGACGATGTCCGCTCGACGGAAGCTCGCCACGATCAGCCTAGGCCTGACCCTCAGCCTCGCCGGCCTCACCGCGTGCAGCACCGACGGCGGTGGCGACGGCGACGCCGCGAGCAGCAGCAGCCCCGCGCCGGACGACGCCGCCAGCAGCAGCGCAGCGCCGGAGCTCCCCGAGGCCATGCCCGAGCCGGACCTGAGCGAGGTCCCGGACCCGGTCGCCACGGTCAACGGGGAGGACGTGGCCAAGGACGAGTTCGCCACCTACTACGAGAGCCAGTTCGCCAGCGCCTCCGGGCAGGCGCAGATGAGCGGCGAGGAGCTGGACACCGAGCAGCTCCAGGCCGACACCCTCGACACCGTCGTCGACAGCGTGCTGCTGCGGCAGGCGGCGGAGGAGGCCGGCCTCGAGCCCACCGAGGAGGAGGTCGACGGGCTGCTCGAGGAGCTCGCGACCGGCAACGGCCTGGAGTCCGTCGAGGAGTTCCTCGGCGTCCTCGAGGAGCAGGGCATGGACGAGGAGACGGCGCGCCGGGAGGCCAGCGCCCAGCTCGCGATCCAGGCCTATGTCGAGGAGGAGGCGCAGGTCGAGGACCCCTCGGACGAGGAGCTGCGGGACTACTACGACGAGCTCGTCGCCCAGCAGGAGGAGGCGGCCCCCGAGGGTGAGTCGGGCGCGAGCGGCACCGCCGCCCCGCAGCCCGAGATCCCCGAGTTCGACGAGGTCAAGGACCAGCTCGCCGAGCAGCTCCGGGCCGAGGAGCAGGCCGCCGCCACCGACGAGCTCATCGCGGCCCTGCGCGAGGACGCGGAGATCACCAGCCACCTCTGACCCGCCAAGTCAGGCCGTGAGGTCCTCCGGGGTATGCAGCCGCACCAGCGTGCGGGCCGCTCCCCGGGGGATCCCGGCCGGGGTCCGCAATGAGACCCCGACCATGACGGCGCAGACGAGCGGCACGATCCAGGCCGCGGGCTGTGCCAGCAGGGCGGCGGCCCAGCCGTCCGATCCGTCGGCGAGCACGGTGCTGGCGACCGCTGCGGTCGCCAGCACCGTGCCGGTCACCAGCCCGGCGGCGGCACCCTGTACCGAGAGCCTCGGCCACCAGACCCCGAGCGCCAGCAGTGGGAAGAACGTCGAGGCCGCGATGACGAAGGCCAGCGTCACGAAGGCCGCCAGCGGCACCTCGGGGAAGACCCCGACCCCGGCCACCGGCACGAGCACGGCCAGCACCGCGGCGATCCGGAAGCCGGCGACCTCCGAGGCGTCGCCCGGCACCACCCGGGCCAGCACCGGCCGCACGACGTCCTGGTTGAGCACGCCGGTCACGGCGAGAGCCAGCCCGGAGGAGGTGGAGAGGAAGGCCGCGAAGGCCCCGCCGGCCAGGGCGGCGAGGAGGAGCTCGGCGCCCAGTCCGGGCAGCACCTCCGCGGGGAGCCGCAGCACCACCGTGTCCGGCCGCTCCCCCGCTCCCAGGGTGGGCAGGTAGGCCCGGCCGAGGAGGGCATACACGACGGTGACGACGTAGAACAGGCCGAGCAGCACGAGCACCCGCACCGTGGTGCGGCGGGCAGCGGTGCCGTCGGGGTTGGTGTAGTAGCGCACGACGACGTGCGGCAGCCCCATCGTCCCGAGCGCCAGCGCGAGCACCAGCGACAGGGTGCGGTAGAGCCCGTGCCCACCGCCCGCAGGGCCGCCGCCCGGCAGCACCCAGCTCTGCGCGACGTCCAGGCCGGGCCCCCGGCTGCCCCACCACACGGCGAGCAGGATGCCCGCGGGGACCGCGAGCGCGGTGAGCTTGATCCAGTACTGCACCGCCTGCACCAGGGTGATCGAGCGCATACCCCCTGCCGCGACGGACAGCACCACGACGACCACGACGACGCCCGGACCCAGCCACAGCGGCGCGCCGGACACCAGCCGGAGCGTGAAGCCGGCGCCCTGCAGCTGCGGCACGAGGTAGAGCCACCCGATGAAGACGACCAGGACCGAGCACAGGTGGCGCACCAGGCGGGACTCGAGCCGGGCCTCGGCGAAGTCGGGCAGCGTGTAGGCCCCCGAGCGGCGCAGCGGGGCCGCGACGAGCACGAGCAGCACGAGGTAGCCCACGGTGTAGCCGATCGGGTACCACAGCGCGTCCACGCCCTGGTCGTAGATCAGCCCGGCGACGCCGAGGAAGCTGGCGGCGGAGAGATACTCCCCGCCGATCGCGGCGGCGTTGCGCTGCGGCGAGACCGCGCGGCCGGCGACGTAGAAGTCGCTGGTCCGCCGAGACAGCCGCAGCGCGAAAGCGCTCAGCGCGACCGTGACCAGGCAGACGAGCAGCACGGCGCCACCGGCGAGGCTGGCGGCCACGGCTCAGCGCTCCTGCGCGGTCGCGGAGAGCCGGCGCTCGACCCGGGTCGCCGCCCGGGTGTACCACGCGGCGACCGCGACGAGGACGGGATAGACGAGGACCGCGAGCACCGGCCAGACGACGGGGACCCCGGCGAGCCGGACGTCCCGCGCGGCCGGCAGGACGGCATACAGGACGGGTATGCCTCCCAGGACCAGCGCGAGCCCGGCCAGCACGAGCAGCGCGAGCCGGAGCTGGGCCCGCAGCAGACCCCGCAGGTAGAGCTCCCCGGCCCCGGTCTGCTCGACGAGGGACGCGGCGAGCGGGCGGCGACGGGCGGCGGTGGCACCGCGGCGCGAGGAGGTGACGCGGACCCGCGCGCCGTCCTGCCCGCTCATCCGCCGGTCGCGAGCACCCGCTCGCGCACCGCCCGTGCGTGCCGGCGGGCGACCGGCAGCTCGGGGCCGTCGGGCAGCAACCGGAGCGCGAGCCTGCCCTGCCCCTGGCGGACCTGCCCGACGTGGGCGAGGTTGACGAGGGTGGAGCGGTGGATGCGGACGAAGCCGGCGTCGCCCCAGCGGGTCTCCAGCGTGGTGAGCGGCACCCGGAGCAGGTGCGAGGCCGAGCCGGTGAAGAGCCGCACGTAGTCGCCCTGAGCCTGGACGTAGCGGACCGTCGAGCGCCGAACGAAGCGGGTCACCCCGCCCAGCTCGACGGCGATCCGCTCGTCCGCCGGCTCACCGGTCGTGGCGGTGGAGCGCTCGGGATCCTGTGCCGGGTCGGCGGCAGTGCGCTGCGCCAGGGCGCCGACCACCCGGTCCACCGCCTGCGCGAGCCGAGCCGGTGAGACCGGCTTCATGACGTAGTCGACCGCCTGCACCGCGAAGGCGTCCACGGCGTGCTCCTCGTGGGCGGTGACGAAGACGACGAGCGGCGAGCGCTCGGACCGGGCGACCACCCGGGCCAGGTCCATGCCGTCGAGGCCCGGCATGGAGATGTCGGAGAAGACGACGTCGACGCCACCGGCCTCGAGCACCCGCAGCGCATCGGCCCCCGACCCCACCGGCTGCACGCTCTCGCACCGCCCGTCCCGCTCGAGCAGGAAAGTCAGCTCGGAGAGGGCAGGCGGTTCGTCGTCGACGACGAGAGCGCGCATGCCGGCCATCGTAGGGCGGGGCCCTCCGGGCGGCGTCGGGTCACACCATCCAGAGGCGGGGTGCGGGCAGTTGCCTCATCGCGCTGTCCCGGGTCACCAGGGTCGCGGACTCGACGATGCCCTGGGCCACGAGCAGCCGATCGAAGGGGTCACGGTGCTGCCAGCTCATGGACCCTGCCAGCAATGCGTGCGTACCGGTGATGGGAAGCTCTTCGGCACCGATGTCGGCTATCCGGCGCGACCAGGCGTCCACCAGCCCGGGGCGACGAGCTTGCCGAGTCGCACCTTCGTCGCTACCTCCAGGGCCGACACCGCGGAGACGAGCAGGACGTTGCGGCGATCGGCGAGGTGGCCTCGCTGCTCCTCGTCCAGCTGTCCTGGATCCCCGATCAGCCACAGCAGTACGTGGGTGTCCAGCAGATACGTCACTCCCACCGGTCGAGCTCCTCCTCAGGGAGCGAGTCATCGAAGCCTTCGGAACGGTGATCTCCATGGGGCCGAAGGCGCGCGGCGGCGCCGCGACGACCGGTCGCAGCTCGGCGATCGGCACTCCCGCCCGAGAGATGGTCACCCGCTCTCCCGCCTCCACTCGGGCCAGGAGCCGCGACAGATGCGTCTTGGCCTCTTGGACATTGACAGTCTTCATGCTTCTAGTCTGGTTGGTCTGGTCAACGTGGTCAAGAGCTCATGCGTCCGGGTGGACGCCGGGGGCATACTTCGGCACGCGGAACATCACCTTGGTGCCGAGCCCGGGGGCGGTCTCGACGACGAGGCCCTGGTCGTCGCCGTAGACCTGGCGCAGCCGGGCGTCGACGTTGCCCAGGCCCATCCCCTCGCCGCCGCTGCCGTCCGCCGCGGGCTCGCCGTCCAGGGCGCGCCGGACCAGCTCGGGGTCGGACCCGACGCCGTCGTCCTCCACGGCGATCTCGGCCAGGTCGCCGAGGTCGGTGCCGGTGATCGTCACCGTGCCGACCCCCTCCTTGCCGGCCAGCCCGTGCCGCACGGCGTTCTCCACCAGCGGCTGCACCGCGAGATAGGGCACCGCGACCGGCAGCACCTCCGGAGCGATGAGCAGGTTGACCCGCAGCCGCTCGCCGAAGCGCGCCTGCTCCAGCACGAGGTAGCGCTCGACGTTGCGCAGCTCGTCGGCGAGGGTCGTGTAGACGCCGCCGCGGCGCAGGGCATACCGGGTGAAGTCGGCGAACTCGAGCAGCAGCTCGCGCGCGCGGTCGGGGTCGGTGCGCACGAAGGAGGCGATCGCGCCGAGCGAGTTGTAGATGAAGTGGGGGCTGATCTGGGCGCGCAGGCTGCGCAGCTCGGCCTCCATCGCCCGGGTCCGCTCGCGGTCGAGCTCGCCCAGCTCGAGCTGGCCGCTCACCCAGGTGGCCAGCTGCTCGGTCGCCCGGGCCAGGCCCGCGGAAGGGCGCGGGGAGTATGCCGCGAGCGCGCCGATGACGCGGTCGTCGACCACGAGCGGGGCGACGACCCCGGCGCGGACCGGGCACTCCGGCACCTCGCACGGCAGGTCGGCCCGGGTCAGGACGGCCACGTCACCGCTGGCGAGGACCCGGGCGGCGTGACCCGCGGCCTGCTCGCGGTGATGGTCCCCGAGGCCGGACCAGGCCAGCGCCTGCTGGCTGTCGCAGACCGCGAGCGCGGTCGCGCCGAGCATGGTGCGCAGGTGCCGGGCGGCGGGGTCGGCGTGGCTCTCGGTGAAGCCGGCGCGCAGGCTGCGGCCGGCCTGGGCACCGGAGCGCAGCGTCTCGTAGGTCTGCTGGTCGGTCTCGGAGAGAAAGCCGCGGGCCGTGCGGCGCCGCCACCACCACGCGACCAGGTGCACCAGCACGACCACGGCGAGCACCAGCAGGGCGGTGGGCAGGTGCAGGTCGCCGGGCATGGCCGGACCCTACTCGCCGAGCCAGACGTAACGGGCCAGCAGCAGCGCCGCGACGATGTAGAGGATCCAGTGGACCTCCTTGGCCTTGCCGGTCAGGGCCTTGATCGCGCAGTAGCTGATGATGCCCATGGAGACGCCGTTGGCGATGGAGAAGGTCAGCGGCATCACCATGATCGTGAGGAAGGCAGGCACGCCCTCGGCCACCTGGTCCCACTCGATGTGCCGGATGCCGTCCATCATCAGCGCGCCGACGAGCACCAGGGCCGGTGCCGTCGCGGCCCCCGGGACCACCCCGGCGAGCGGCCACAGGAACAGCGAGAGACCGAAGAGCAGGCCGGTGACCGTGGCGGTGAGGCCGGTGCGCCCGCCCTCCTCGATGCCGGACGCGCTCTCGACGTACGCCGTGGTCGTCGACGTCCCCATCGCAGCGCCGAACATGCAGGCCAGGCCGTCCATGGAGAAGACCGTCTTGGCGCGCGGCATGTCACCCTTCTCGTCCAGGTAGCCCGAGCGCTGGGCCAGGCCGGTCAGCGTGCCGGTGGCGTCGAAGAAGTCGACGAAGAAGAAGGTGAAGACGACGCTGAGCAGGCCCAGGCCGAGCGCGCCCACGATGTCCATCTGACCGACGAGGTCCGAGGGCCACACCGGCGCACCGACGATGCCGTCGGTGAACCCGCCGAAGGCCGCCGGGGACCCGTCCGCTCCCGTGTAGACCTCGGCCCGGGTGACGATCGCCAGCAGCGAGGTCACGAGGATGCCCCAGAGGATCGCTCCCTTGACCCGCAGCTGCAGCAGCACCGCGGTGAAGATGAGGCCGATGACCGCCAGCCAGGCGCTCGGGGCTCCCAGGTCGCCGAGCCCGACGAGGGTGGCCTCGTTGGCGACGACGATGCCGGCGCTGCGCAGCCCCAGCAGGGCCAGGAAGGAGCCGATGCCGGCGGTGATCGCCAGCTTGAGGCCCATGGGTATGCCCTGGACGATCGCCTTCCGCACACCGAGCACGCTGAGCACGACGAAGAGGACGCCGGAGATGAAGACGGCGCCGAGCGCGGTCTGCCAGGCCACCCCCATCCCGAGGACGACGGTGAAGGCGAAGAAGGCGTTGAGCCCCATCCCGGGAGCCTGCGCGAAGGGGTAGCGCGCGATGAGCCCCATGACGAGCGAGCCGAACATCGCGGCGATGCAGGTCACCGAGAGGAGCTGGACGAAGGTGGTCGGGCCGACGTCGATGGCGTTGCCGAGCACGTTGGGGTTGACGAAGATGATGTAGCTCATCGTCAGGAAGGTCGTCAGCCCCGCCCGCAGCTCGATCGGCACGGTGGAACCCGAGGAGCTGATGCCGAAGAAGCGGTCGAGCCCGTTCTTGGGCTGGGTGGGCGCGCCGGCACGTGCTGCGTCGCTGCCCCGGACGACCCCGCCGCGGTGGTCGGCCTGCTGCGCGGCGACCTCGGCCCGCGAGGTGTCGTGGGTGCCGGTGTCGAGCTGGTCGGGGGTGGCCGAGTGCGGATCGGCCAGCGAGCCGCCCTCGGTGGGCGGACGGTCAGGGTCGTGCGTGGACATGGCTGCTCCTTGGGGTATGCGTGGTGCTGGCAGGTGCGTGGCCGGCCACGAGCCGACCCCCCACCCAGGTGGCGGCGACATCTCCCGGGGTGCCCAGGACGAAGATCCGGGCCAGCCTCTCAGAGTCTCCGGGCGCGTGCCGCAGTGCCGTGTCCAGCGTGCTGCCGGCGGGCGGTGCGAGCCAGAGCGCGTCGAACTCCTTGCCGACGCCGAAGTCGCCGACCTGCTGGCCGAGACCGAGCGCGCCGGCCCCGGCGGCGGTGGCGAGGTAGAGCAGGTGCGCCGGGGTGAGCGGCACCCCGTCGGCGGCGGGCGACTCGTCCCCTTGAGCCCCGAATGCGGCGTTATGCAAGGTTCAGATGGGCAAAGTCTGATCCTCTTCTTCTCGGCGGAGACTGACCCCGCGTGGAGTACCGTTCGTCTCACAGTGCCCTCAGCGGCTTCCCGAAGGGCGGTTCTCGATGGACCTGAGCACCCGTCGCAACATCGCGGCCGCCATCATGCTGCTGCTCATGCTGGCACCCTTCACGATGTTGACCGCCCCCAGCTCGGACGTGGGACACAAGGCCCTGCTGGCCGGACTCGGGCTCGTGGTGGTCGGGCTCTGGCGCATCTTCGTCGCGCTCTGGGGGCCCGTCGTCGCTCTGCTGACGTGGGGGGCCGCGTGGCCCATGTACTTCCTGATCTCGTGGCTGCTCGTCGCCGGCCTGTGGCCAGCACCGGAGAGCTCGTGGGGGCACTTCGCGCTTGTGTTCCCTGCCTGGGTGGCCATCGTGCTGCTCGTGAGCGGCACGCTCGTGCATCTGCTCGAGGTCGAGCAGCGTCAGGCCTCGACGACCCAGTCCCTGAGAACTTCGAATGTGTAGATTTATGGCTCGGACGAGTCGAAAGCTCGCGGCGCCGAGGCGCCAACGGACCTGGCCGACCTGTCGGTAAGGCCTCCACTCGGGTTGCTCGCGTCACAGCGGGCGAGAAGGGCAGGAAGTAGACCCCGGTGGGGCGCCAGGACTCGCCCCGACCGTCGCGATGCCCAACCGGCGCGCCAGCCTTACAGCGGTGGCACCTGGTAAGTGTCGACCTTCCAGTCCCAGGCGCCCATGTCATGCGGGTTCAGGTTCAGCAGCGAGTTGAGCACCATGGCCATGAGGACATCGGAAACCTCGACCCACAGGCCGTCCCGGTCGGGCAGCGTGCCGCTCTCGGCAGGGATGGGTTCGGCGTTGGCCACCCAGGTCCAGAACGGTTCCTCAAAGTCGGGCGGGTCACCGACTTGGATGGCGGTGTCCGACTCGTCCAGCCCGTAGCTCAGCCGCCGCTTGAGTCCGCCACGGTCCCACCAGTCGAACTCCTCCCAGCCAATCTTCGTGTTGCGCGCGACGTGGCGCATCTCGCCCGCGGTGACGTCCAGGCTGCGCCAGGGCTCGATCTGCGGGTCCACGCTCAGGATGCTCGTGCTGGCCATGTAGAAGGTGTGCTCGTCGTGACCGAACGCTACGACCTCAGGGTCCTGCTCGGCCAACAGCCTCCCACCCGAACCCTCCGGATGGGTGACTACACCCCCATTAGGCGCAGCGACTGAACGAGCAGGCTGCAGAGGATCGCTCGAAAAGGGTCGTCACCGCGCCAGGTCGATCGTGGCCCTGGCCGTGACAAACAGCGCGTTATGTCCCGAATCGCCTCCGCACTCAACCTATGGCGGTGGGACGCGGCCGTGCTGGGTGCCTCACGTTCGGAATCGCGTCATTCCCGATGGGCTGCTTCGCAAGAGCCGCGACCGTTCCTCTCGCGACCGAGACGGATCGTCGCCCCGACGGTTGCCGCCAGGGTGCCTGGCTCATGCCGCGTCCAGTCGGCCTGCTGGAGGTGCCGATGACTTACGTATGTCGGCGGCGCTTGAAAAGTAGACAGTAGCGGCGCTCGAAAAGTGGACACTCCGCCAACGATTGGAGTGTGATCACCATGGAGGACTGGGCGCTGATCAGGAG